>CAYITA010000085.1:0-1502 GCA_964366165.1 Candidatus Woesearchaeota archaeon | reverse complement strand
AATGGGTTATTAAAAAAATTGCACTTGCAATACCAGCAGCTAAAATTGTTCCTCCAATTAAATTGTCTTTTATAAAAATTGCTAATATCGGGCTGATTAATCCAAACCCGCTGAATATGAAAATATCAGAAATCATCAATAATTTTAATGGTTTATTCATTCTTATTTACCTCTTTTATAAAATTAATTCTGGAAGAAACTATATAAATTTAACTTTAATTAGAGTTAATTCCGAAGAGTTTAAAAATTTGAATTTGTTTTGTTTTAAATGGATTTAAAAAAGAAGGTGGTATTAGTTACTGGCTCAAGTTCTGGGATTGGCAAAGAAACTGCTTTAGCATTTGCTGAAAGAGGTGCGGTAGTTATTATTACTTACAGCAGAAATCGAAAAGGAGGAGAAAAAGTTTTTAATGAATGCAAAAAAATGTCTGAATGTTTCTTGGTTCAATTAAACATTTGCAGTAATAATTCAATTAAAAGTGCTGTGGATAGAATTGTAAAAAAATTTGGAAAGATTGATATTTTAATAAATAATGCTGGAGTTCTTTATTGCAAGCCATTTTCTCAGCAGTCTTTAGATGAAATAGAAAATCAAATCCAAGTTAATTTAATTGGATTAATTAAAGTTACAAGTATTGTTCTGCCAATTATGAAAAAAATAGGAAATGGTTTAATAATTAATATAGCAAGTTTGAAGGGAAAAAAGCCATTTAGAAAAAGAACAACTTATTGTGCGAGCAAGTTTGGTGTTAGGGGTTTTAGCCAAGCCTTAGCTTTAGAGTTGCCGAAAAAAATTAAACTTTATATTGTAAATCCAAATCCAACTGCAACCAGACTGACAAATTTTAATGGAGACAATCCAAAAAAAGTGGCAAACGTAATTTTAAAAGTTGCAGAAGGAAAAATAAATAAAAAAAGCGGAAGCGATATTGATGTGAAGGATTATACAGAAAAATGAAATTTGATTTTGTTGTTTTAGGAGCGACGGGATTGCAGGGAAAAATAGTTTCAAAAGACCTGCTGGAAAACGGATACTCTGTTTTATTATGTGGAAGAGACAAGAAAAGATTAAGGAAAATTCTTAATGAATATAAAAAAACCGCGTTTCGCTATATAGAAATGCGCGATGTTATGAGAGTTTCTGAGATTATAAAAAAATCTGGTGCAAAAATTATTATAAATTGTGTTGAGGGAGATTGGAATTTAAATGCCCTGAATGCCTGTATAATGGCAAATGCTAATTGTTTAGATTTGGGTTCTGAAATCTGGATGACAAAAAAACAAATTTCAATGAATGAATTATTAAAAGAAAAAGGATTAATAAGCATAACTGGATGCGGTTCTGTTCCGGGAATAGGGAATGTGATGTTAAAATATGCTTCTGAAAAATTTGACAAAATAGATACAATTGAAGTTGGTTTTGCCTGGGACTCAAATATAAAAAAATTTGTGGTTCCGTTTTCAATTCAAAGCATAATAGAGGAATTTACAGATAAAGCATC
>CAYITA010000084.1:0-1573 GCA_964366165.1 Candidatus Woesearchaeota archaeon | reverse complement strand
CACATTCTTTTCCAGTGCCTGCTTCCAACAGTATCTTTTCCGTCGCCGATAAAACTATCATAAACACACCAACTCTCTCCATTCTGCCTTAATTTTCCTTTCTCGTCGACACAAGTCATGTCCTTGCAAATATATTTTCCGTCTTTCACACTCTTTTCAATTCCTTTAGTTGGAGAACATTTGCTTCCAAGAAAATAATTGCAGTTTCCGCAGGTTTCAGAATTTATATTCGCTGAATTAGAACCGCAGCTTTTTTCTTTTGACAGCATACTTCCATTATTCCAGCTTTTTTCTTTGTCAGAAGAATAAATATTTTCTCGATTTCCACAAGAATCAAACCAATAAATTTCGTCTTTGCCCTCGACACATTTTATTGATTTTTGTTTGGTGCAATTTGTTCCTAAATTTGGATTAGAACACAAATTATTTTCATTAAACTTTCCATTTTTTTCAACACAATCTAATTCTGTTTTCAAACTACACGCGCCATTAATAATACAAGCTCCAAATTCCTGAGTATTTTTTATTGCCAAACACTGAATTTCTGTTTGCAAATCTCTGAAATCTTTTTTAAATCCTTGTTTACTTGATAAAAATTCACACCTTTTGTTTGTTACAAATTCTATATTATTTCCTAAAACACAGCAACCCTTCTGGCATTCTTCAATAAGACATGCATCGTCGTCTTTCCAGACTCCCAAAACACCAGATACTTTTTTCTCACATTCAGCTTTTGGAGATTTAGTTGTGCACAATCCTTCAGCAGTATCAAAACAGCATCCAGTTTTACAATCTGTAATGTCATTACAACTTGAAGGAAGAGGATTGTCACAACTTTCCTTGTCTCCAGGCGCAACATTCTGACATAGTGCTCCTGAATTTGTTCTCACACAGCAATTCCATTTAGAATCTGCAATGCTATATTGTGCTTTAGCATAATTAGTAGTATTATAACTTTCAAAAAAGGTTCCTTGGGGAGAAGTCACTTCCTCAGCAGAAACAACTCCAATTTGTTTTATGATTAATATTCCTGTAATTAAATTCAATCCAAAATTAAATATTTTATTAAAATTTTTTCTGTCCTCTGTTCTCACATCTCCAAAAATTTTATTTGTCTGGCTTATCAGATAACTCTCTGCAGGAGTCATATTTATCAATAAAAATATCTGAATTCCAATTAAAACCAGCAGATTCAAATTTATTTTCAAATCTGGGTTTAATACCCCGCAGCTTGCTGTGGCAGATTTGAAAAGACTGAAATTGCCCTTCGCTGATAGCGAAATTTTAGGCAATTTCTTTATTTTAATATCCATAAATTAACCCCTTCTTTTTTAATTCTCTCAACCTTTTTTTCTAAAGCCAATTCAAGAAGATATTTATCTGCAGTATTCCAGGAAATCTTTAGATGCTTGGCAATTTCAGAGGAAGTAACAACTTTCTTTTCTTTCAAGTATTTTAAAATCTCTTTTTCTTTATTATGTATATTCATATTATATTTAATATGTATATTATACCAATCTTTAATATTAATATACCTAGTTAATAACAATAATATATAAATCTTTTGAAAAAA
>CAYITA010000083.1:0-1639 GCA_964366165.1 Candidatus Woesearchaeota archaeon | reverse complement strand
TCCACTAAATTCTTGTCAAGAAATATAGCATTTGCTATTTTGTCTGTTGCTTTTCTTAATATTTCCCCGAGACGTTCGAGCATAGAAAAAGGAGATTATTAGGAGTTAATAAATTTGTGGTTTTTGAAAAAAGATAAAAAAATAATAGTGCTCGTAAACTCGCAGATTTTTTAATTAAGTAATGTAAAAAGCGACGATAAGAGCGCAATTTTTTGATAATCTTTTTGAATATAAATCTTTTTAAATAGTTCTTTTATGTGAATTAAATGGGAAATGAAATTTATATAAGATTTGAATTATCTCAAAAGAAAAAAGATTTGCGTAAAGTAAACCCAGTAAGGATGGAAATGTTAGAGGAAAAATTATTAGCATTTATTGTTTTAAAATCTTTAACTGAAACAAATGGAGCACCAGATAGTTTAATTATCGGAGGAATTAATCCGATTAATAAGGATTTATCTGTTCAGACAATTTCTAATTTTATGTCTAATGTAGATTTGCCTTATTCTGAAAAAGAAAGTTATTGTTCTAAATAAAATTCATATTCCTAATTTTTTAATGAATTCTTTTTTACTAAACACTTCTATAGCATCATATTCCTGTCCTGTTCCTAAATAAAGAATTGGTTTTTTTGTAATATATCCAACTGAAAGGGCTGTCCCGCCTTTTTCGTCGATGTCTGCTTTGCTTAAAATTATTCCGTCAATTCCAACTGCCCAGTCAAAAGATTTTACCTGCTCGAGCGCGTCGTTTCCAGTTATGCTTTCTCCGACGAAGATTTTCAAATTAGGTTTTGTAACTTTCGCGATTTTTTCAATTTCTTTCATTAAATTTTTATTGCTGTGCATTCTTCCGGCAGTGTCAATTAAAACAGCATCAATTCTGTTTTTTTCGGCGTATTTTATCGCATCAAATCCTACTGATGCAGGGTCAGAGCCATATTCATGAGAGATTACTTTTACCTTGAGTTTTTCCCCGTGCTTCTTTAATTGTTCAATTGATGCTGCACGAAAAGTATCTGCTGCTGCTAAAATGCAAGTTAAATTTTGTTTTTTCAACTGCTCTGCAATTTTTGCGATAGTTGTTGTTTTTCCGGTTCCGTTAATTCCGCAAAACAAAATTACAAAAGGTTTTGACGGATTTTCTGAACGATAGTTTTTTATTTTGTCTAAAACACTAAAAGGCTCAATTAAAATTTCATTTATTATTTCTTTGAATAAATCGTAAATTTCTGATTCAATTTCTTTTTTTAATAATTCCTTTCCTATAATTCCTTCCCCGAGCCTTTTGATTATTTTTTCAGTCACTTCAAGAGCAACATTATTTTCAAGGAGAAGCATTTCAAGTTCTTCGGCATAAACTTCAAATTCTTTTTCAGTTATTTTTACTTTTGTTATTTTTGATTTTATTCTTGAAAAAAACCCGGGCTTTTCCTCTGTTTCTTTATTTTCTTCGATTAATTCTTTTTCTATTTCCTGAAGTTTTTCCAAATCCGGCTCGTATTTTTGTGTGGCAGGAGAAAATTTCTGTGGAACTTTAATTTCCCTTACTGGCTTTTTTTCTTTAGTTTTTTCTGGCTCTTCTTTCTTTTAAGAGAATTTTTTTGCCCAGTTTTTTAGTATTTAAGTAATTTTTAGAT
>CAYITA010000082.1:0-1837 GCA_964366165.1 Candidatus Woesearchaeota archaeon | reverse complement strand
ACAGATTTCATAAAATCAGGGTCTCCCGTAAAAGAAGAAAGAATGGTAAAATATAATAGGTTGCTAAAAATTGAGCGCGAGTTAAATAAAAAATAGTTTTTACATATGTCGTTAGTTCAAGAAGGAAAAATAAACGTGAAAAGAAAAATTGAAATACCAAATTTTGAATACGGTAAAATTTGGGAAGATCCTGTTAGCGGTCATAGAGTCGGTTGTCTTGATGTATTTAAAAAAGAAGATGTTGAAAAAATAATGCAGGGTGAAAAGGCAATTCTTGCCGTGCAAGATCCTCCATATAATGTTGGCATAAATAAAGAGTTTAAAAATTTACCGCTTGCAGAATATATTAATTGGAGTGAAAAATGGGTTAATAATACAATAAATGTCCTTGATAGCGATTCGTCTTTCTATATTTGGCTTGGCGCGGATATTAAAAACGGATTACAACCGTTGCCCGATTTCATAATTATGATGAGGAATAAACCCATTAGCATAAGAAACTTTATCACAATGAGAAACCAACGGGGGTATGGAACGCAAAGAAATTGGATGGCAATTAGACAGGAATTGCTTTATTATACAAAAGGTTATCCAATTTTTAATGTTCAAGCCGAATATACAGACATACCCAAAAAAACGAAGGGATATTACAAGGAGATAAATGGTAAAGTAACAGAAAATTTTGAACGGAGCAAATCTCCAAATATCAGAGCTGGGAATGTTTGGCACGATATACAACAAGTTTTTTATTTAATGCATGAAAATATAGAAGGTTGTTTCGCCCAAAAACCCCTTAAATCTGCCAAAAGAATTATTGAAGCAAGTAGCAATCCTGGCGATGTGGTGGTGGATTTTTTTGGTCATTCTGGCTCTACCTTACTGCAAGCGGAATTAAGCAGGAGAAAATGTTATACGATAGATATAAACTCGAATTATTGTAAGATAATGGTTGCAAGGTTGCTTCATTTCAGACGCACTGGAGAAACTGGTTGGGGCAGAACCAAAATCTTAAAAGACGGAAAAATTTTAGAAAATGATGAGCAACTATTGGGCACGCCCACTTTATTGGATTTAATTTAAAAAATGGATAAAGATAGTTTAGACAAAAAACTTAATGAATGGATCAAAGAATTGCCGCAAGACGACAGAAAATTTTTATTAGCGCATTTAAGCAGTTTAAAATCAATATATCCTTTTAATGAGTATGAGTATCGTTTGATGTATTTGCTTGATAAAAAAATTATTACTTTTGAAGAATACAAAAAATTAAGAGAGGATTATGTTAATGCTAATCCTTACCTGAATCTTTATAGTATTTCTCCGCGTGTGTTCGGCGAAATTTGGGCCCAAAAGCATTTGGTTAATATTGATACGAAATTCAAAAAGCCGTCGAAAGAAATTGATAAAAAATATTCTGGAGATTACGACCTTTATTTAGAAAATGGGAAAAAAATAATAAAAATTGAAGTAAAAGCTTGTCGTGCAATTAATACGAAAATACGCGGTGGTTTAGAAACTAAAGCGTTGAGTTTTAAATCCAAAGACCCCTACTGGATGAATTTTCAGCAAATCAAATTAAATATAGCAGATACTTTTATTTTTGTTGGCGTTTGGGTGGATAAAATTCTTTATTGGGTTTTAACAAACAAAGAAATAAAGCAACATCCGTTGCGAAGCCATCAACACAGAGGAGGAATTGAATATCAAATCGGTATTACGGAAAAGAATATCAAAAAGTTTGAGAAATTTTTAGTTGAACCAACAAAACTATCCGAAACAATTAAATCAAAAATAAAATAATTTTATGAGCAAATTAATTTTATTACGGCATTTAAAG
>CAYITA010000081.1:0-1978 GCA_964366165.1 Candidatus Woesearchaeota archaeon | reverse complement strand
TTATATCCTTCTTCTCTCTAAATTTTATGGCAGATTCAGGAATAAGCGTTCCGTCAGGTTTCGGCGGTTTGATGCGATTCAGCGAGGAATATTCGAGCAAGTTTAATTTGAAACCTGTCCACGTCATTGTTTTCATAATTTTAATAGTTCTATTCCGAGTTTCTCTGGGAATGTTTTTCTAAAATGGCAGAAGTTTACACGTCTATGAAAGAAGTAAGAAAAGAATTCTTTCCAAGAGACTATCAAAAAATGTTAATAAGAAAAAAGAATTTTGGAGAATTAGCGAATTATTTAACTGAGGAAAATACTGAACTAGATTTTGAATTAACAAAAGAACTTTCTCCAGAAGAAGTAGGAAATTTATTAGCAGAAATTACTCTATCCAAAATTGAAAAGTTAGTATTAAACTAAAAAAATGTTCAACCTCGACCCTAAAAAAATGCAGGCAGTTATGAAGCAAATGGGAATGTCCCAAGAGGAAATTCCTGCGTCGAGAGTTATAATTGAAAAAACCGATGACACAAAACTTGTTATTGAAAATCCTTCGGTTATGAAAATAAAAATGCAGGGGCAGGAATCATTTCAGATTACAGGAGACGCCAAAGAAGAGAATTCAATTTCCGAAAGTGATATAAAAACAATTGTTGAAAAAACAGGTTGCACAGAAAAGCAGGCAAGAAAAACTTTGGAAAAAACAGGCGACTTGGCAGAGGCTATTTTGGAATTGAGTTAAATTATCTAAATATTTTTAAACTCAAAAATTTGCATCTAGTTATGAGCAAAAAAATATTACCAGAACCTGAAAGCAATCATTTCTACGACGAGGAAGAATTCAAAAAAGAATTGAAAAAACTTCCTTCTTTTACAATCGAGACGATGAAGTATTTGGTTAATACAAAAATTCAAGCCAATAAATTGATTTCGCTTTTTCATAACGAAGAAAACCCCAAACATTTTTACACATTTTTTCTGAATTATTTTAGAAAGCAAGAAAAGGAGAAATTAGATTTTGTCCAGAAAATCCTTAATTCATATTACGGAGAAGCAAGGACATTCAACAACAAAAAAATGATTGAAGAAATCGCAAAAGAATTTTATAATAACAACAAAATAGAAATAAATAGTTTGTATGCGAGAATTCATTATAAAAAATTTAAAGGATTTTACAGGACACACAGAACCCTTACTGATTCTCTTGAGAAAAGAGTAAAAGATTAACTACCTTTTAAGTAGAAATTACTAACGAGAAATATATAAAAAACCAAGAATTAATACTAAGCTTAAAATAATCGTAGATATTGCAAACCCCTTCCCTTTTAATTTTTCTTTATTTATTTTTTTCAGAGAAATGATGCTTAAAATTAAACCAGTCATTCCTATAAGTCCGGCTAATGAAAAAGATAATAAAAGTATAAATATTCCATCCATAGGGTTAGAATTATTACCAAAAATAAAAGATATCCCCAGTAAAAGATAAGCAACTAAAACCAAAACAAAACTCCACACAGCTAATTTACTATATCTCATAATCTTAATCAATAATTTTTAGTTTAAATAACTTTCTCGCTTTGCTCGAAAAAAATAGGCTCGTTGTTCCACAACTCACACATCAAAAATTAGTTACCTTAAATTCGCGTTTCTTTATTAACAAATCTATATCAATCCTCGTCGACAGACGAGACATTTCATGCAAAAAATTCTCCAACAAATTTTATCCACTAACTTCCAATTCCAAAAGAATTTTCTGATTATCAAGTCCATAATTTACTATCGGCAAATTTATAGGGAGTATTTTAGCATAGGATTTATCTTTTGAAACAGCTTTTATTTCGATGCTGTTTTCCAGTTGGATAATTGAAACATCATCAAGGGATTTCACTCCAGGGACATTTATCTCATAAACAAGTTTATTTGAAAATCTTCTTATGCTTGCCTTAGGATTTTCTCGAGGTAATTTTGAAAAATTCTTCAGCTTGTT
>CAYITA010000080.1:0-2124 GCA_964366165.1 Candidatus Woesearchaeota archaeon | reverse complement strand
AAGTTACGAATATAGTTTGAACTTTCTTCTAAATAAACTTTTCGGAAAACAAAATGAAATTAAATACAAACACAATTCCACGTCGGTTGGAAATAATTTGATAACACTTCAGATAACAACAAAATATCGATATGCGGTGATGAGAAAAGAAAAATTGAAAGTTTTTTGCAAAGTTGCAATTGAAGAGGCTTGCAAAAAACATAAAATAGAAATTGTAATAATAAAAATTCTCGACGAGCATGTTCATTTAATCGTCGATTATTTCGGATCTGTCCCGAACTTAGAAAAAGATATGCTCGAGGAAGTTTTTGGAACAAAGGATATTTTTGTCAGGGATGCGAAACAGATTTTGATAGAGCGTTTAATTATATAAAAAATCAAGAGAATCATCATCAACGAATTTAGGACGCTGTCGGCTTTAGCCGACAGAGGATGTCACATTATCTACATCACCCTCCTCTTGCTTTTGCTTCTTGTTTTAATGCTGTAAATGAGAGTTTATCCTTGCCATCAGATGTTCTTAACCCTAATGTTTTTAAATATTCCTTAAAATTATTTGAAGAGATTCCATAATATCTTGTAAAGTCATTTAATTTTGAGTCTGAGATATCATTTAACCAGACAAAATTAATTAATTTAATTTGAGAGGAGTGCTTGTCCCAAGAAATAAAAACTTGTTTTATAAATTCAGCTTGCTTTTTTTCAGAACTTTCTAAAACAGAACTTGAAGGATATCCTGCTTCTAAAATTTGTATTGGTTTGCTATATATAGATGTTAAAGCATCGAAATCAGAACCAACAATTTCAGGATTTTTAACTGTAAAATCAGAGTTTATTGGATAGTAAGTAACTAAAATAATATCGCTTTTTTCATTCAATGTTTTAAGTTGTTCAACATTTTTATTTATTAATCCATTAAATGTTGCTTTTGAGCCAATTTGGATGTTTTTTTTGCTTCTTATATAATCAGAAACATTTGAATAAAAATTAGTATATTCCTGCCATTTTTCCTTGTCATTTCCAAGGTAAATGTCAATTTCATTTCCAACTGAAAAAGAAACAATCTTTAAGTTAGGGGTTTCTGAAAAAATATAATCAATTAATTTTTCAAATCTTTCTATATTTTCTGGACTATCAAAAGCAGTGGCTTTTAAATCAGAAGGACGGACATCATTATTTGTATCTATAACTCCTATCACTAAAGCAATTTTTGTTTTTTGACTTGGATAAAATGAATCAGCTATTTTCAGCCAATTATTATCATACTTTAATTTTGAAGTTTCAATCATATTCCAAAAAAGCGTGAGTTGTGTTGCTTGCATTCCAGAATTTTTTGCTAATGCAAAGTCGGTTCCATAATTCTCTCCCTGAGAATTAATATCAATTGCTAAAATCCTGTCTCCTTTTGAAGCAGAATTTAAAGAAGGAATATATGTATGATTTTCTAAATCTGCAGGTTGTGCTGGTTGCTTCGTATTATTTATGCTTATAATAATTAAAAAAATTACAACTAATAAAATTATTATAATTGCAATCAATAGTTTTCTCATTAAGCATAAAATAAATCTCAGTATAAAAAACTATAGGTTAACTTATTTTCAAATCGTTGAATATCCCCTGGTCTTGCCATTGGCGATTTGAAACCTGAAAAAACTTTTATGATTTTTTGGTTTTTTAAGGCCCTGAAAACCTGCGGTTTTCTTGGAGACTAAAATTTAGGAAATTTTTTTATTTTAATCAATATATCCTTCAGCGCCTTTTAAGAGCTTTGCTGTGTCTTGCTCAGAATCAGACATTTTCAAGGCAATTTTATCCAAATATGAGATTCCTTGAAAAAGAAATTTCTTACAAAATTGAGGGTTGCCCGATAAAAAAGAAAGAATCTGCTATTGAGGCATTTAATCTTTTGGAGAATGAAACAATTTTGAAATTTTATCAAACTAATGAGAAAGAAGAAATCTCTGTAATGTGCGAGAATCAGCAAAAATTTGAGGGAGGTGTGTTTATTGCTGGAGAGGGCGGACCAGCCAATATAATTAAATCCGGAGAATTTAACATTATCTTAAACCTTAGCAAGAAATCTGTCTGCTTTATCTGGCAGATGAATTGCGTTTCATCTTCGAT
>CAYITA010000079.1:0-2407 GCA_964366165.1 Candidatus Woesearchaeota archaeon | reverse complement strand
AACGCAATTCATCTGTCCGCTAAAGCAGACAGATTTCTTGCTTAAATTTAAAATCAGAAACCAAATCATCTAATTTTAATTTACTTAAATCAGATAAAACCAAATCTGCATCGCGCAGAGTTTGATTGCCGCTATTTTTATTTTTAAGTGCCACACAAAACATCTTAGCAGACTTAACTACTTGAATTCCTGCATCAGTATCTTCTATCCCAATACAATATTTTGGTTTGACACCAAGTTTCTCTGCTGTAAAAAGATAAATATCAGGAAAAGGTTTTATCTCTTCTAACTTCTCCCTGACTTTTTTCTCCGGAAGTTATCGCATCAAAATATTCTAATATATTTGCCTGTTGTAATTGTTTCTCAATATTATATCTAAAATCAGAAGAGGAAATTCCAATTCTAAAACTATCTCTCGGAATACTCTTCAAAAATCACAATCAATCACGTCCTAACAATTTTTGAACTTCATCACAAACTTCGTCCACAAAAATTGCAAACTGTGCTTCAGCAACATTATCTCGATTAAAAATATATTTTTCAATAAGGGGACTCACAATTTTTTTCATTCTTCCATAATCATAAATTTCATTTGGGGGCGTGCAGTTAAATAAAGAAATAACTTTTTTTCTTAAGGCAAGTGCCAAATGCATTCCCAAGGTATCTCCACAGACAATTAATTCGCACTGATTTAAATCATCAATATGTTCCTTAAGTGTATGCCTAAAACCAAGGGAAACGACATCATAACCTTTTTCCTGCAATCTTTTTTTCAGTTCAGGATATCTGCTCCAATATTTATTCGGCCACTTACCTTCAATAACATCAATTAATCCAATTTTTCCTTGAACATCTTTTTGCGGCAGAGGCTTAATGCCCAAATCATATTCCTGCCCTGTCCATTTTCTTCCAATCATCTCAATCCAAATTTGGGGGATTGATTTTTTGCCTTTAGATTTTATTTCATTTGTCCTCTTTCTCGAGTATTTTTTGCTTACCATAGACATATCCAGCCAATAATTCGCTTCAGAGGTATAATTTATTTTTTCTTCATCGTCGAGAAACAACCCAATTAATTTTTCTGTTTTTACTTCTCTTAAAAATTCTAAAATATCTTTTTCTTCATCTAAACTTAGAATCAAATTAAATTTTTGTTTTTTAATTTGTTCTCTATCGTCGGAATCTTCAAAAATATACAATTGATTTATTTTTTTAGAATTTAACAAATCTCTTGCGGACTCTCTTGTAAGCCAGTAAATTTCTCCTTCTAGCTCTGAAAGCAAAACAGTTGCTCTGACAACATCCCCCAAGGCTCCGAGTTTACTGATTAATGTTTTCATCTTGAATTTTTCATTTTTGAAAATTTTTAACTTTCTTCAATCAGTTATCGCGAAAATTTTTAATTTTTGTATTTTCATCTTGAACATTTCTTATGTTTAAGAGGCAAAAAAATCTTTGATTTTTTTCACTTTGTGCTTTTCGTAGCTCTCCATCCATCTTTATGATATTTTTTGATAATTTTAACATGATAATAAGTTAATCCCCAGATATATAATTTTACCGGAAATAAAAATAAAGTCCAAAAGAATTCTTTAAAATTTCTCGGATATAAAAATGCCCGGTAACTTTCAAATAATTCATTCTTAAATGATTTTGTCTTAGGAAGTTTGTTGAAATTATAATAATTTGACATTTGAACATGCGCCTTTGTGGTTCTTTTTTTCTGGTCAATGAAATCTCGCAAATTTTTCGGATAAGAAACATAAACCTTGGCATTGGAAGCATAAGAAATTTTATATCCTTTTTCCCTAAATAATAACGGAATCGCAGCGTCTTCTGGAACATCCATTGGAAATTTTTTAATAATATTATTTCTAAATGCCCAGAGATAGCCAGAACATTCAAGATATTCTCCTTTTCTATATCTTTTTAATCTTGCTTCATGGGCTCCAGCGTCGCATAACAGATGACTCCAATAACCAAATATATTATTTTTTGAATCTATTGAAACCGGCCTTCCAGAAACACACCCAACTTTCTTGTCCTCAAATTTTTTAAGAATTTCCAGAACAGAATTTTCAGAAACAGAAACATCTCCATCTGAAAGAACTAAAATATCCCCCTTTAATTTTCCAAAAAGCAAATGTAATGCAAGCATCTTCCCTTTCCCGGGATCCTTGAAAATTTTTATTTTCTTGTCTTTCTTCGCATATTTTCTTGCGACATTTAAAGTTTCCTCGTCGGGAGCAGCAACAATTATCTCGAATTGCTCTTTAACTCCTTTCTGATTTTGAAAAGCTTCAATTGCTCTGCCAATAGTTCTCGGCTCTTTAAATGAAGTTATTATAATTGAAATCATAAAATATCAAAAATTATAACTTTTTTAAACTTGACGTAATTTAAATAT
>CAYITA010000078.1:0-2620 GCA_964366165.1 Candidatus Woesearchaeota archaeon | reverse complement strand
TTGCGGGTGCGAATCGGGTCAGGCCTTGATCGGAGCAGCCCTAAACATTTGTTAAAATGCTTAGCAGGTAGCAGAACCGAGAAAGAATAAGGATAACTTATTGGGTTTTTCTGAGCAAACCTTCGAGTCTACGTAAAAAGAAAAAAATATTTCTCTGAAAAATTAATAAATTTCTAAAAGAAATAAATCATAGATAATTAAAAATTTGCTCGCAACAAGTTGCTCGAAATTAATATAATTCCAGAATATTCTACAGCATATTTCCTTATTGGGAAATGAAGTAATAAAGTAAAATATTTTTTCACACTACTTCTATTCTAAAATTTTTCCTTGGCGTCAGCCCTGAAAAATTTCATTAATTTTGCGAAGCAAGAAATCTTTCCAATATAATACAAAACTTTAATAAACATATCTAATTTATTATATCTATGAATAAAAGGGGGCAGTTTTATTTACTGGCAGCGATAATTATTATATCTGTACTAATCGGTTTTGCGTTTGTCAAAAATTCGATAAATAAAAAAAATGAAGTTAAAATTTATGATTTGGGCGACGAGGTTGGAATAGAAAGCGGAGTTGTTCTGGATCATGGAACTTATAAAAGCTACGACGACGAAGAATTTGCCTCTCTTCTTGCAAATTTCACAGAGATATACGCTGAATTCGCAGGAACAGGAAAAGAATTGTATTTTATTTTTGGAAATAAAAGAGAAATATCTGTTGCATCTTACCTTGATGTTGTTTCCGGACATATTTTTGTTGGAGGCACTAGATATGATATAATTAAAAAAAAATATTTTTTGCAAAAAATTAAGGTAACAACTCCAGATAAAGTTGAAGTTATAATAGGAGATAATTCTTATATTTTTGAACTTAAAGAAGGGCAGAATTTTTACTTTGTTATCTCGCAGGAAGTATCAGGAGAGGTTTACATTAAAACCAATAAATAACTGGAAAAAAGACTTAGAAAAAAATGCTCGCACTTAGTGCTCGAGATAAAAAAATAAATAATATCAAAATCAATAATAAAAATTAGTAATACTAATCAGTCGAATTTGAGTTACTAATTAAAAATAAATCGCGCGAATGAAATGAGCGCCAAATAAATAAAATGGAAAAAAAAGGACTTAGCATAATGATTGGATATGTTCTTTTAATTAGTTCTGCGGTAGTTATGGCGTCGATTGTTTATATGTGGATGAAGGGCTATGTCCCGCAGGATTCGCCTGAATGTTCTGATGGTGTTTCTGTTATGGTAAAGGATATTGAATGTGTTGGAGGAAATCTCAGTTTAACCCTAAAAAATAACGGCTTGTTCAATGTCGACGGACTTTTTATGAAAGCTGCGTTTAAGCCGAGTGAAGAAATAGCAACAAATAATTTGCTTATAGAACAAAAGGGTGGATTTATCCGTCCTGGAGGAAATGGATTATTAGTTGAAGAAAGCAGAAATGAAGAGTCAATGATTTTTCAATATAATAAAAAAGTTTGCGACGGAAAAAAACAGTGCAGTAAAAAAGATATTTGTTTAGGAAATTATATTTGCAAGGGGCTCAGTGGAGATGATTGCCTTTCTGTAGGTTATGGTTGCAATAATAAAACTGGAATTTGTTTAGGAACAGCTAAATGCCAGGATTTAGATTCGGGAGATTGTAGAATTTTATCAACATCCCCATGGAATATTTGTGGGGGATGGACACAAGTAGAATATTACAATGTGTCCGCGATAGAAATAACTCCTGTTGTTTATATGGAATATAAAAATAAAAATAGATTTGTCACGTGCAGCAAGGCGAAAATAAGAAATGAGCTTGAAGGATGCAGTGTTTACAATTCAAGTGCGGTGTGAAAATATAAGATTTCTCGTCGGGAAATATATTAATTCGTCAGAATTCTTTAGATAAGTTTTGCTCACTTCGTGAGTTATTAATAAAATTAAGTAATCATAAAAATCCTGCGTTTTTTTGTTTGGATTTTTAAGAGTTAGAAATTCTCTGCACACTTCAGTGTGCAGTTTCCTAAGAATTTCTAAATGGAAGAAACTACGATTATTATATTATTTATAATCTACTAATAACAACTAATTTTTTTCATATTAATTATATCTCTTATCAATCTCGAACGAAGTGAGCATTTTTCTTTTACAAAACATTTTAAAACTTAAAATGATTAATAATATTATGAAAAAGAAGAGTGTGTCTCCAGTTATTGCGTCGGTTTTGCTGGTTGCGATGGTGGTTGTAATTGCTTTAATTATTTTTTTGTGGTTCAGGTCTTTGATGAAAGAATCAATAACAAAATCAGAAGAAAATATTGAACTTGTTTGCGACAAGGTTGAATTTGATGTCAGTTATTCTGAAGGAACATTGTATGTTTCAAATACTGGAAATGTTCCAATTTACAGCTTGAATGTAAAAATCGGAAGTGGAATAGGGCATGAAACAAAAAACATAAAAGACATAAGTTCGAATTGGCCTGAAACCGGCTTAAATCAAGGAATGGATTTTTCTGATACCATGACTCTCGACGGCAAAATAACAATTTCTCCAATTTTATTGGGAATGTCCAACAACGGAGAAAAAATTTATGAGTGCGACATTGGAAAATATGGAAAAGAAAT
>CAYITA010000077.1:0-2629 GCA_964366165.1 Candidatus Woesearchaeota archaeon | reverse complement strand
TTTTAAAAACCAATTTCTCTGTAAATTCTTATGGATATTATTAAAGAAATTCAGGAAAATGTTGAGAAAGGAGAAGAAGTTATTGAAAATTTGGCTGAAGAGGTTGAAAATGTTTTAGAAAAAAAGAAAAAGAAACCTGTAAAAACGAGTAAAATTGCTGATGTAATTCCAAAAGAACTTTTAGAAGAAGAAAAATTAATTGAAGAAGCTGAAGCAGAATCGGTTGATAAGAAAAAAGTAAGGGCGCTTGAAGATTTGAAAATTAATTCTCTTGACTCTGCAAAAAATATTTTATTAGAAGAAAGAAAGAAAATTCTTTTGGAAAAAGCCAAAAAACTTAAGGAAAAAGTTTCTGGAAAAATGGTAAGTTCAGAAGAATTGAAAGAACAGGTTAAGATTAAAAAAAGAGAGGACATGCTGATTCCTCTTGAAGATTATGTGAAGTCGGGAATTTATCTCGGGACAAAAGTTGTTACGCCCGACATGAAACCTTATGTTTATCGACGGAGAGCTGATGGTTTGGCGATATTTAATACTGATTTAATTGACGAAAAAATAAAAGAGGCGATTGAATTTCTCTCAAGATTTAATCCAGAAGATATTATTGTCGTCTGCAAAAGGCCTGCGGGATGGAGAGTTGTTGAAAAATTTTCTGAGATGACTGGAATAAGAGTGTTTACAAAAAAATATCCTGCTGGAATTTTGACTAATACTAATCTTGAAAATTTCTTTGAAAATGAATTAACAATAGTGAATGATTCTTGGCTTGACAAAAATGCATTAAATGATACTTTAAATATTAAGAAAAAAGTTTTAATGGTTTGTGACACAAATAATTTCGGCCACGGAGCTGACAAAATAATTATTGGAAATAATAAATCTGCTAAAAGTTTAGGAGTTATTTATTACTTGCTCAGCGTTGGATATTGCAAAGCAAAAGGAATAAAAAAAGAAATTCCGGATTTGGATTGGTGGATAAGTGAAGAAGATAATTTGAAAGCAGAATTTGGAGTGTAAAAAATATTGCTCGCAGTGCGAGAGATTAATAAAAAATAATTATGCTAAATTCTCAACGATAAACCGATAATTTATGGTTTTTTTCAAATACTAATATTTATCAATTCACGAACGAAGTGAGTGCAAATGTAAAATTATTTAATGCTATAATAATATTTAAAAATAAAAAAATTCTTAAAATAAATTTTTATCTTCTCCAAAACTATTTACAAAGTTTTGAAGAACAACCAACTTTTTTGTTTTGGAATTTCTTCTCCAAAATCAGTTTTCATCAAAATATATTTTCCCTTTAAAATTGTTCCCTGAAAAATAACTTCAATTTTTTTATTATCTCTGTAAATTAATTCATATTTTCCTCTGTCCCATATTTTTACTGTTCCTTTTCCATAGCCTTCTTTTATTTCTCCCTCGAAAACAGCGTAGCTTAACAAATGGTCTTCAACTTCAATTGCTAATCTTTTTATGCCTGTTGTCCTCGGTGGTTGTTTTGGCAGTGCCCAAGATTTTAAGACACTTCCAATTTGCAATCTTAAATCCCAATGCAAATTCGTCGCGTTGTGTTCGTGAACTACAAAAATTGGCATGAAATATAGAATAAGAAAGAGTATAAATAATTAATGAATAAGAATTAAGAATTATTTTTATACTAAATCTTTTAATCTCCAATGATTATGTAGGTCATCAGTTTTACCTGGACTAATAATTTTTGAATTTTTGGCTCTAAAATATTCCTTATATTTTTTGGAATTTTTTCTCTAAATTCCAGAAGCAATCTATATAAAAATAAATTTCATTTTTTATTAATTATTGTGATTAATTTTATTGAAAATTATTTTTTCTTTTTCATAATAAATAATGTTAAGAATTAAGATTTACTTAATATATAATTTCAAAATTTTTTATTTCTCAACTTTAGTTCCACATTCGTGGCAGAATTTTTGTGAAAAGTCAAGGGTGGTTTGACAATTTTTGCATTTAATAATCATGGGTTTTTTTTCTATAATTGCCTTGTATCCAGATTTTCCAGAAACAATTTTTGAAAATGCGTCGGCAAATGAATCATTCTTTTGAATATCCTGCATTCTCTCCTGAATATTATTTGCCTCCATAAAATAAAAAAGAAAAATTATTTTAAAAATCTTTTGGATTAATTAATTTGTCGACGACAAACAAAAAATTATCTGACGAAACATTTATAAACTATTTCTTGATGAATAAAACATAACTAAGATGAGTGCCTTAATGAAACTTATAATCTTAAAAACAAAAGTTAAGGTATGAAGTATGTAAAAGCAGTCATCTAGTTGTACAAAATATATTTTTGTCTGTAATTCTATTAAAAATGAGTCAAACGATAGTAGGAGATTGTGTGAAGTATTCTTTTTTCTTATATAAAGAATGCGTGGAGATTATTGTTGTTTATCGACGGTAATTGATGAAATTAAATCCAGTTGATCCTGCTGGCGGTTGCGGCTCTCTGGTTTGTACTTAGGCATGCAAGTCATTCGTTTCTTCGGAAGTGAAAGGCGAACGGTTCAGTAACACGTAGCTAACCTGCCCTTAAGTCAAGGATACCCTCGGGAAACTGAGGCTAAAACTTGATAGGAGATAT
>CAYITA010000076.1:0-2685 GCA_964366165.1 Candidatus Woesearchaeota archaeon | reverse complement strand
GCAGCAAAAACTGCCGGCATCACAGCTAAAACTAACAAAGCCATTACACTTAATGTTAATAATTTTTTCATTTTTTTATAACCTCCTTTCAATTCTATAGAAAATCTTCTGCAAAGCAGATTCGTTATACTTGTTATATATATAACTATGAAAAGATAATTTTGAAAAAATTAATCGCGGAAAAATATTTTTTTCTATAACTCTTTTTGTCACCATAGAATTCTTACATAGAATTTCTTTTTAAGCATTTTGCCGTCGGAGAATATATTTTTTGTAATTACTTAATTCCAATGAATAAAATTTAAAAAATTAAATTTCCTCTATAAAATAAGATAGGTTTAAAAAGAAATAATTGAGGAAAGAAAATTAATTAGATAAATTTTGTTTATGCTTTTTGGTGGAGATTGGAAAATATATTGCAGTTAATTTACTTAATAATTTTTAGCCAACCTTTTTTCGGTTTGTAAAATTTATAGAGAAAAAATATATATGTTAAGTAAACCTTGAAACTTAACCTTTTTTAAAAAATTGCTCGAACAAAGTTCTCGATATTCTAAATAAGTAATGCAAAAACACGACGATGTTTATAATAATAGCAGTTTCTTCCACTACTTAATTAACATTAATCCACGATGGTGCAAATGTAAAGTTATAAACTTGACTTAACAATATAAAAACATTTATAAACTTTTTACACCTGTAATTACTAAGGTGCCAGGGAGTGCCTTAATCTGCTTGCAGAATCCCGCATTGTGTTCCCTGTCGTTGCTTCGGCAACGCAGGCCTTAAAATAGAAAGAGTTTCTATATTTATTGATGGAGAAAATTTTCTTTATAGTATAAAATATATAAACAAATTTTATACAGATTTTAAATCTGACTTTGAAAAATATATCCATTATATAACTAAAGGAAAAAAGTTAGTTGATGTTTATTATTTCATTGCACCTCTTAAACAAAATCTAAATCCAAGTATTTATACAAAACAACAAAAACTTTTTAATAGATTTAACAAGGCAGGATTTAAAATAATTTTGTGTAAAAGAAGAAAAAGAGATAAAGAGGATGGGACTGAATGTCATAGAATAAAAGAAGATGATATTAGATTAGCTCTGCAAATGCAAAAAGATGCATATGAAAATAAATTTGATAAAGCAATTCTTTTTAGTGGAGATGGAGATTTTGTCCCTCTTCCAGAATTTTTAAAAGAAAAAGGCAAGAAAATAGAAGTAGTTTATTTTGAGAATTCAATCTCTATTAGTCTTTTAAGGGCTTGTGAGTTTAAGGGGTTTAAAATTGATAAAAAGATATTAAACAAATTCTTTTTTAGAGAAGTTCATTAATTAATTATAAAATTTGCGTTTTTGCCGTCGGAGAATATATTTTTTGTAATTACTTAATTCCAATGAATAAAATTTAAAAAATTAAATTTCCTCTATAAAATAAGATAAATTTAAAAAGAAATGATTGCGAGCAACAAGTTGCTCGGATTGATAAAATTTTTCTTTCAGAAAAATTTTGGAGAATAAAAATAGTGTGAGAAAAATTTGATATTATAATAATCAGTAGTTTCTTCCATTACTTAAATTAAATTATTTGAGTAACTTGTTGCGAACAAAACTTATTCCCATCTCTTCATAATTTATTTCAAATATCTTTTTTTATGAATTGCTAAATATCTTCTTATAAAATAAGAAACAAAACTTTCTTCATCTTTTTGCAGTGTTTTATAATAAGATTTTCTTTTTTTATATTCTATAATTAACATCGGATATTTATTATCCCAAAGAATTTTATTTGAAATTAATCTTCCGATTCTTCCATTGCCGTCGCCAAAAGGATGTATTTTTTCAAATCGGTAATGGGCTCGCGCAGATAATTCCACCGGATTTATTTTTTTATTTTTATTAATAAATTCTACAAAATCTTTCATAAGATTTTCCACATCCTGCCAATCAGGAGCTAAATAAGGGCCGATTCTAACAAGATAATCCCTGAATTTTCCGGCAATATCTCGTTTTGTCTCTCCGAAAATATTTTTGTGCCATTCCAATAATAATTCTTTTGTTATTTCTTCATTATTTTTTAGCATCTGCAGAAATACTTTGCTGTGCGCTTCTGTTTCTCTGACATCTCTTAAGGATTTATTTGGAGATATTTTATCATGAATAATTTCCCTTGCTTCTTCCAAAGTAATTGTGGAGCCCTCAATAGCATTGGTATTATAGGTAAATGCAATAGAAATTTCTTCAAGTTCTTTTTCCTTGGCGCTTTTTGGAATTCTTTTCCATTCAGACTGGAAATTTTTCTTTATTGCTTCAAGTTTTTTATTAATATCACTTCGCATTTCTTCTTTAAATCTTGATGTGATTTCATTTATATTTTCTGGAACTTCAGCTCCAATATATTTTTCTTTTGTAACAACTTTTTTGCCTTTTCTTAAGGAATGCTGCAAATAAAAATATTTTTTGCTTCCTTTTTTTCTTGTTATTATTCTCATAAATACATTACCATTACAAAGTATTTAAATTTTGTGTTTTTAGAAGAAATGTAATGGGACGCCAACTGAAGTTAATTAATTGCAAAATTTATAGTTTTGCCGTCGGAGAATATATTTTTTGTAATTACTTAATTCCAATGAATAAAATTTAAAAAATTAAATTTCCTCTATAAAATAAGATAAATT
>CAYITA010000075.1:0-2727 GCA_964366165.1 Candidatus Woesearchaeota archaeon | reverse complement strand
GTTTTTGTTTTTGCAATTCCGTTTAATTCAATTAAAACTTGTTTTGGGATTATGATTTGATATCCTAAAAGTTCTTCGAATATATCTATTTTATTTCTTACAGCCGACAAGATAAAAGAGGTATCGAGCAATACTTTTTCCATGTTAAAAATTTCCTGTTTTTAATCAGGTAAAAAATTTTCCTGATTTTTTGCATGAATTAAAGAAGAAAAAGGATTTTAAAAATCATTTGCTCGCTAGCTCGATATAAATTTATTAGGTATGTATAAAACCTACGATTAAAACTGATAAAAAATAGTTTCTTCTATTACTATTTTATATTAATCTGCGAGTGTTAACGAGCAGGTATTTTAATTCACAAAATCAACAAATTTAAATAATGCTCTTCCTTTTTTATTTCATGCAGGAAATTCCAAATGTCCTCAGGATTTTGAAAGAAACTAAAGAGGCGATAAAAAGGGAGGATGTTATTGCTCTTAGAGAATTAAGCAACCAGACAATTCACACAGCTTCAACAACGCAAGACCCGGACAATGTTGTTATTGCAGTAATTATTTATTCTCTAGGAAAAATAATTGAAAGACGGCAGGAAAACAAGGGGAAAAAATATTTGAAAATCTGCGACAAAATAATTTACCTCATAGATAAAATAATTGAATCACTGAATAATCATAATGAATTAAAAGTCAGAGAATATTTGAATTTAATAAGGAAAAAAATAAATCGATTTTCTGATAAATATAAAGAATATATCAAAGATGTTTTTCAAAAAGCGTCGATAAACAAGGCGTCAAAAATTTACGAGCACGGAATTTCAATGGAAAGAACTGCCAGTTTATTGGGAATTAGTATGTTTGATTTAGCTTCTTATTCAGGGCAAAAAGGTGTTGCAGATTCTCCAGAAAGCAAAGGAATTAATGTAAAGTCTCGAATTAAACTTGCGATGGAGATGTTTGAATGATATTTGACACATATTTTATAATTGGCTGGGCTGGAATGATTCTAATTATTCTGGCATATTTTTTATTATCCGCTAAAAAATTAAAATCTAAATCAATAATTTATCATTTGCTAAATTTTTTAGGAGGAACAGGAATTGTTATCAGTACTTTTGCAACTCGATCGTGGCCTGCAATGACATTAAATATTATTTGGGTGATAATTGCTGTTTTTTCCATATATAAAATAATAAGTGTAAAACCTGTATACAAGGAGCTTAAATGAAAATATGAAAAAAATCAAAGATTTTTTACCTCTCAAACACAGGAAGTGTTCAAAATGAAAGCAATAATTTTTGATTCAGGAACTTTGATAAGCTTCAGCATGAGCGGACTTATCGGAGAATTGAAAAAATTGAAAAAAATATTTGACGGAAAATTTTTGATAACAAAAGAAGTCAAAAAAGAAGTTATTGACAAACCCCTTACAATAAAAAGATTTGAACTCGATGCACTAAAAATCAAACAACTTTTAGATGAAAAGATTTTGGAAATGCCGTCTTCCCTAAAAATTAACGACGGATTTGTCGAAAATAAAACCAAAGAAATTCTAGACATAGCTAACAATACTTTTATCAGCGAAGGAAAACCAATTCATTTAATTGATTTTGGAGAAGCGTCGTGTTTGGTTTTGAGCAAAATTTTAACAGAGAAAAAAATAGAAAATATTATTGCAATTGATGAAAGAACAACAAGAATGCTTGGAGAAAAACCAGAAAACTTAATGAAATTAATGGAGAGTAAACTGCATACACATTTAAATTCAAGAAAAGAAAATTACAAACATTTTAACGGATTTAATTTTATCCGAAGCACAGAATTAGTTTATGTTGCATATAAAAAAGATTTAATAGATTTGAAAGACGGAAATATTATTTTAGATGCGTTGCTTTATTCTTTGAAACTTAAAGGAGCCGCAATAAGCGATGATGAAATAAGAGAGATAAAAGGGATGAAATAAAAATTGTTTGAATATAATCTAATTTAATAATTTATTGCTCATTTCATTCGGAGATTTTCTATTAATAATTAAGTAAAAAACGCGACGATAGGAGCGCAATTTTTGATAATTAATACTATAATTGTCTAAATTATAATTCGATGAAAAATCCACATCAATAATATAATAAAAAATATTTTTCATACTACCTTAATCCTTAAAATTTCCTAAACAGATAAAATTATAATAAAAATAAATAATTTTTCCTAAATAGTTAACGAAAGAGGAAATATAAAATTCGTTAACTATAAAAATAGATTTTTTCTTGTTTAATTAAGGGTCTGTAGTTCATCGTTAGAATATCTGCCTCCAGAGCAGAAGAGGGGGGTTAAATTCCCTCCAGGCCCATAATCAATATGGAAGACATAATTTTTCTTGAAGAGATAAGAAATGAATTAATTTTTAAAGGATTAAAAAAAGAAAATCCTACTTCTTATCTGAAATTGATTTCTATAGCTAGAGCATTTAATTTATATCTGGAAGATGCTCCTTCATTAAAGATGTGCAATGTTTTATTAAGGAATTTTGCAGAAAAAAATCAAATTGATGGGCAAGATTTAGTTAGGTGGAAAAGATATGGTGAAGAAAAAGCAGAATTTTTAATTGGATTGATTGATTCTGGGAGAGAATACATTAATAGAAAAATAAAAGAGCAAGAAAGAACATATTAGAATACAATAATCCTTAAATAATTAATAAATTTTGTGAAAGAATGAGAAGAGCAGCAGA
>CAYITA010000074.1:0-2763 GCA_964366165.1 Candidatus Woesearchaeota archaeon | reverse complement strand
TTTTAGGAAAAGATATTTACAAAGAAAAAGGAATGAAAGCGGGAACTTTTGGCGTTAAGAAATTCAAAATAATTAAAGTCAGGAAGGAGGAGATAGAATGATATTCAAATTAAAATCTGAAAAAAATAAATTTATCGAGGAAGTTTATGAAAAATCTATGAAAGAATTAGATGAATTTTTTAGAATAAATTGGAATAAAAATATTCCTGCATTGATTATTGTTCCAGATAGAAAAACATTCAACAAAATTTTAAGACAAAAAACTGCTAATTGGCATGTTGCAGAAAGCAAGCAAAATATTGTATTTATCTTAAGCCCAAAAGCATACAAGGAACAAAGTTCTCATAATTATTCTAATAAGGAATATTATTCTACGATAAAACATGAATTATGCCATCAATTTCAGGACGTTCTCTCCAATTATAACTATAAACCTCTTTGGCTCAGCGAAGGATTAGCAACTTATTTATCAACTCAACTACCTCCAGGAATGAGACAAAAAAAATTTAGCAAATTTCTGGCTTTTTATAATAATGGAGGAAAAGAAGTTTACGAAGAATCGGGATTTGTCGTCGAAATATTAATTGGAAAATTCGGAAAAGGGAAATTGTTGAAACTTATTAAAAATTTAAAACCGATCCATGATGAAGATAAATTCAAAAAATTATTTAAACGAATTTATGGTTTTGAGCTAAATTATGATGAGATAAATCGTCTCTATCAAAATAAAAAATGAGAGCCATAGGAAAAATTCAACTTGGGAAAAATAAAGTAACTGAAAATTTTATCAGTGATTTGAAAAATCGTTTTAAGACGCATAAAAACCTTAAGGTTTCTGTTCTGCGTTCGTGTTGCAGAGACAAAAAAGAACTTGAAAAAATTAGGGATGAAATTCTTAAACTCCTGGGGAAAAATTTCACTGCAAAAACAATTGGTTATACCTTGGCATTGAAAAAATGGAGAAAAGAAAAAGAATGAGTAAAAAGAGAAAAATTGGAAATTTTCCAATCATTCGAATTAAACACGAATGCCAATTCAAATGAGAGAAGAAGTTAAAAATTATTCAAAATCAGTAAAATATGCTTTTTTTGTAATCGGCGTGATTGCAACTATTGCATACAGAATTATTCTTGTCTTGAATTTTTATGCGCCGTCTTGGGTAAATGCTATTTGGTATGTGGGAACAATAGGATTTGTCTTTTATTTTGGATATCTTTTTGAAATTCAGCGACGGGAATCGCAACTGGTTGCAGATTATGATTTAGTTGGGGTTCTTAAAAAATCAAAAATTAAAGAAAAAGATAAAGCAGTTTTAAACCATGTTGTAAAACTTATTTCAACCTCGAAGGAAAAATGGAATTCTCTTTTTATCTCTCTATTATCGCTGGTTGCATTGGTTGTCGGAATGTTACTTGATTTAAATTTGATTAGTTTTGCCTAGATAAATTGCAGAATGAAAAAAGAAGATATTCTTAGGGAGATAAAACAGAGCAGAAAATATAAGACGATTTCTGAAAGCGTAATTCTTGTGGAGATAGAAAAATATTTCAAAAAAAATCCTGAGCATGAAAGATACAAGGACAAGAAAATACTCTCAGAAATAAAATCTGAACTTCACAAAATTCACGGAAGTTTTCAAAAAGTCTCGAGGAGAAAAAGAGGAGAATATTTTGAAGAATTGCACCGCTCGGTGTCACCCGAAGCACTGAATGCTGGGCGTAAAGTAAATCCTGAAAATTTAAGCGCGATAAAAAAAATACTTTTGACAAACAAATCTGCCAAAGAAAGGATTGAATATTACGAGGATATTTACAAAAAAATATTTGAAATAACAGGGAAGCCGAAAACAATTGTAGATTTGGGGTGTGGCTTAAACCCTTTTTCTTTTGTTTTCATGGACTTGAACAAAGTTGAATATTATGCTTATGACATTGACGAAGAAGATATTTCTTTTATCAATGAATATTTTTATCTTATGAAAAAGAAAATCTCTGGGGAGGCAAAGATGATAAATCTCTCAAACATAACAGAAGAGGAAATAAAAAAAATCCCAAAAGCAGAGGTTTGTTTTATGTTCAAATTAGCAGATGTGCTTGACAGAGAAAATCACAAACAAAGTGAGAAGATAATAAAAAATCTTAATTCAGATTATATTGTTGTTAGTTTCTCCAAGAAAACCCTCGCTGGCAATGAAATGAATTTTCCTTATCGTGGCTGGATTGAAAAAATGCTGGAAAGAATTGGATTGGAATTTAATAAAATTAATTTTGAAAATGAAGTTTTTTATGTGATAAAAAGAATATAAATTTCAACCAAAGTTTTATAAACATCTTTCTTCAAATAAATTTAGTAAATGGCTACGCCATTCTAATTCCGAAAGGAATGCTATAAAATGACAAGCGTATTTGAATTAGATGCTCACGAATATAATAAAAAATTAGCCGAGGCTTTGAAAAAAATTCCAGAGTTCAAGAGCCCTGACTGGGTTGAATTTGTTAAGTCTGGGCCATCAAGGGCAAGGCCAATTGAAGATGAGAATTTCTGGCATAAAAGGGCAGCAAGTATTCTTAGGCAAATTTACAAGAATAAAACTGTTGGAGTCAGCAGACTTAGAACAAAATACGGAGGGAAAAAAGTCAGAGGCTCTGCTCCAGAAGAATTCAGAAAATCAGGCGGGAAAATAATCAGGACAATTCTTCAGCAATGTGACAAAGCTGGCTTCACAGAAATTTCAAAAGTCATCAAAGGAGTCAAAGGTAGAAG
>CAYITA010000073.1:0-2766 GCA_964366165.1 Candidatus Woesearchaeota archaeon | reverse complement strand
AGTAAATGGATAATTTTGTTATCAGATTAATTATCCAACCTCGTAATCTTATTATCGCGTTTTTGCATTACTTAAAAAATATAAATCGAGCAATTTATTGCGAGCAAATTTTTTATTCCCCCTCTCTTCTCCCTCTCCGCAATTTCCCTTAACTTCTTCTCCAAAATATTTTTTTCTATTTGAAGAATTCATTGACAACCGAAAAATTTAAATAGAAGTAAGATTAATCTTATTTATTCAGAAAAAATAATTTTCTGATTCATAAAAATTAAATATAAAAATTTTTAAAATGATAATCAATATAACAAAAATGAGTTCAAGAGGGCAGGTAGTCATACCTTTAGATATACGTGAAGGAATAAAAGAAGGAGATAAATTAATTATTATAAGAAAGGATAATGAAATAATCTTAAAGAAATCAATTCCAGAAAGCGCGCTTTGGTCTGAAAAATCTTTATCAAAAACTTGGTTGAATAAAGAAGAAGATGAAATATGGAAGCATTTGTAAGGGGGATATAATTGTTCTTGAGTTTCCTTTTTCAAACTTAATAAATGTTAAGAGAAGGCCTTCTTTGATTATTAAAGTTCCAAAAGGAGAAGACATTATAGTTTGCCAAATAACCGGAAAATCTTATGAAAAATCCGTCGAAATTCCAATAAAAAAAGAAGATTTTCGTAAGGGAAATCTTAAAGTTGAAAGTTATATGAGATTAGATAAAATATTTTCTATTGAGAAGTCTTTAATAAAATATAAAGTTGGTTCGTTGAGGCAGGAAAAATTTAATGAAATTATAGATAAAATTTGTTCTTTTTTAAAAAATTAATAATTTTTTTACCACAAAATTGCTAGCAACTTCGTTGCTCGATTAATTTTAAAAACAAGTAATGTAAAACCTGTCGACGATTATAATATTAGTAATTTCTTTAATTACCTATTTCTATCAATCTGCGAACGAAGTGAGCAGGTATTATTTTTATTCTTCCCTTTCTTTCTTCTCCCTCTCCGCAATTTCCCTCAACTTCTTTTCCAAAATATTTTTTTCTACTTCAAGAATTCTTGCAATCTCGTCGTAGCTGTGAAGTCTTCTTACAATTTCGTTAAAAACTTCATTCATTCCATTATTTGTTAATGAAACATATTCGGGCTCAATTATTTCAATATGTGCAGGCATGTATTTGAACATCAGCATCGCTATTTGCAATACTTCCTCAACTTCAACCTCAATTTCCGCGAAACTCGAATAAAAATCTTTTTGCTCTTTTGCTAAATCTTGCTGCGATTTATTCTCGTCGGAGTTCTGCAATTTCATAAAAATCGGCTCATTTATTTTTTTATCAACAACACAAACACCTTTCTCTTCTCCAATTTTTTCTATCAAATTTCCCAGAGTTTCTACAAGATGTTCTGGCGGCCTTCCAATTACTTCGAGAATCATTATCGCCCTTACTGGCCCATTTTTATTCGAACTCATTTTTGTATTTTCCTTTTTTAAATTTTAAAATAAACAAAAAAACAATCAAAATGCAGAATATAACAAACCCATAAATTGCATAATTGTTCTTTTTCAAAATCTCGTTAACATTTTCGCCTTTTATATTTTTCCCTGTCAACTTTATTGTCTCAATATTTTTTTCTTCGGCAATTAAAGAAGAATTTATTTTATTTTCTGCTAATTTTTCAACTATCACAGATTTAGATTTTGTTCCATTTTTCTGAATTATTTCTTCTTCAATTTTTTCGTCGCAGTTTTTCTGATTCTTAGTTTCTTTTTTGAAAACCCACTCGTCGCAAAACTGCCATGTGGAGTCGTCATTTTTTGAGTCATCAGCGATTTTTGTCTCGTCGATTAATTTTCCATTTTCTCTTAAAATTATTTTTTCGTCGGTATTATCAAGCCATTGTTTTTCAAACACATAAATAAAATATCCTTCGCAATTTCCTGACAAATTTATTTTATTTCCGTCGTTGTTGATTATTTCATAATTTTTTAAATCAGTTTTTTCCCCGCAGTAAAATTCAATCCACTCGTTTCCTGTATCTGTTCCAGCAGGATTTAATTCAAATTCTGAAATTTGGATAGAACTCACTAATGGAATTGCAATCAGCAAAATAAAAATCCATTCTTTCATAAAATATAAAAGAGAAGCATTATTTTAAGTTTTGTTGTTGTAGATTGAGAAGAAAATTTGCTCGCAACTTCGTTGCTTGATGTTAATAAAAATTAGTAATGCAAAAAACGTCGTCGATAATTGAATTAAGCTGATAAAAATATTTCTACTTTAATTATATCTCCAAAAATTTTTCCTTAACGTAAGTTTAGAAAAATTTCATCAATTCCGAGCATCAGCGAGCAATTTCTCACTCAAAAAATTGGCCGTATTTATTCCCATATCTTTCTCTATAATCAATATACTCCACATCAATTTTTCTTCCATGTCTAACTGCCTTGGCAATCCAAATTTCTGAAAAAATCCCTTTTTGTAAATACCACGCGCATTTTTCCTTTTCCACTTTTGAAAGATTTCCATTCATTTTAACTTCAACCCCAATAACACTATGCGATCCTTCGTGAATTTGCTTAATTGAAATAAAGTCAGGAAATCCGGTTCCAATGGTTGTAAATCTCAAAAAAGGATTAAATTTCTTTTTTGCAATAATAATTTTCCCTTCATCTAAGTCAACATTATTGTTCCATTTATCAACAACTCTGCCTTTGTTTTCTAAATCTCTTCGAACTTTTAATTCAAATCGAGAGCCAGCAGCCC
>CAYITA010000072.1:0-3009 GCA_964366165.1 Candidatus Woesearchaeota archaeon | reverse complement strand
CATTCAAACCTCATACCGGCACAAAAACAAGCGTCATATTTTTGCAAAAATGGAATAAAAAAGAAGAACCTCTGAAAGATTATCCCATATTTATGGCAGTATCCAAAAAGGCCGGTAAGGATAATTCTGGAGATTATGTTTATAAAAAAGACGCAAATGGAAATTATGTTCACGATACCAAAGGTCACAAAGTTCTTGATCACGACCTGGACGAAGTCGCTGATGGATTTTTGAAGTTTGCAAAGGAACAGAAATTAGAATTTATTAAATAAAATTATGCAAAAAGAAAAACATTTTTCACCAAAACAAGCCACAGAAGAGTTCCACTGCCCCCATTGCGGAGTATATGCAAAACAATATTGGGCACACTTAAATGCAGGCCATCATATTAATTACACATCTATTCATGGCCTTACGAAATTTGATGAAACTTTAAATAAAAGTTGGACAATATCAAAATGTGAGCATTGTAAAGAAAAAATTATTTGGTTGGATGAAAATATAATTTATCCTAGAAGTATTCCCGTATCATTACCAAATGAAGATTTAGATGAAGATATAAAAAAAGATTATTTAGAAGCTGCTACTATATTTAATGATTCCGCCAGATCATCGGCAGCTCTTTTAAGGTTAGCACTTCAAAAACTTTGCAAACAACTTGGTGAAAAAGGAGACAATATAAATAATGATATTGGATCAATGGTTAAAAAAGGTTTAAATCCTTTAGTTCAAAAATCTTTGGATTCTTTAAGAATCACTGGGAATAATGCTGTGCATCCCGGGGAAATAAATCTTGAAGAAGAACCTGATAAAGTTTTAAAGCTTTTTGAATTAATAAATTTTATTGCGGAAAAAATGATAACAGAACCAAAAGAGATTAGTGGTTTTTATGAGGAACTTCCGGATGAAGCAAAAGAGCAAGTCAAAAAAAGAGATGACTAATAATAAAATTTATGACCAATAATATTTTTCCAGAATTAGACGGATGGAATGAAATAATACATACACACCTAACAGATAAAAATGCTGTCAGTTCAATCAAGGCAACCCAGAAGCTTGTATTATCATTGACTAATCTTAGATCCGCAATATCTTCACAGGTAGGATATTTACAAAATAAAGTCGGAGATTTACAAAAAAGTGTTAATCATCTAGGCCAGGCTTTTGAACAGTTAAATAAAAATATAGAAAATGCAGATAAATCGTCAACAGATTTATCAAGTGCCCTTAACAAATTAACTCTCTATGGTGTTATAGTAGCTGGAACTGGAATTTTTCTTGCATTGTTACAATTTCTTTTTGAAAACAAAATATGGCCATTTATTTAATAACAAAAATAACAGAAATTATGACTGGCAATCTTGGCGTTATTCTAAAATTTTTTGGGACACTTTTTCCTTTCAGTGTAGTTTTTAGTTTTTAGTATTTATCAGTTTAGAGAAAATAAAAAAATCACAAAATATGGGAATGAAAAAGAATTAAAAATAAAAAAAGCAGAATTGGAAGCAGAAAAAAGTTGTTATATGATGAAATTACAATCAAACTCTTTTAACTTTTTTATGCCACAAGAATTACAAACACTTGAAATAGAACATAATTTAAAAGTATCAAAAATAGAATCGGAGATCGAATATTTGAAAAAAATTTTAGGTAAAAAATAAAATGATTACTTACTCAATAATCAAAAAATCAGAACTTGAAGGAGCGATACGGATAGATGCGGAATACCACCAGCCGGAGTATTTGAATTTGGAAAATAGTTTAAAGAAAATATCCTCACAAAAACTAGAAATTGTGGCTGATGTTGACGGCGGAAAAAGATTACCTTTAAATGAAAATTTTTCAGAAGAAGGTATCCCATACCTTCGTGCAGTTGATATTTATGGAACATTTATTGATTTTGATTATATTAAATTTATTTCAGATAAATTACATCAAAAATTAAAACAATATCAAATTAGAGAGAAAGATATTTTAATAACTATTGTGGGGAATACTGTTGGATTAGTTGGATATGATCAATTATCATTATCCAAGTTTAATTTTACAGAAAATTGTGCTCGTATTCGTGCAAAAAATATTTTACCAGAGTATCTTTTGGCTGTTTTATCATCAAATATCGGACAATTACAAGTTAGTAGAGAACGAGTTGGTACAGCTCAACCAAAATTGTCTCTTGATCGATTGAGAAATTTTTATATTCCAATCGCTAATGAAAAACTGCAAAATGTCATAAAAGATTTAATTCAAAATTCTTTAGAATCTTATATAAATTCAAAATCTCTTTACTCCCAAGCTGAAGACTTGCTTTTGGAGGAATTAGGGTTGAAAAATTTTGAGAGAGAAATAGAAAGGGAATTATGGAGCGTAGTAAATTTGTCAGAAGTCAAAGCGACTGGACGCATTGATGCGGAATATTTTCAACCGAAATATGAAAAAATTGTTAAAAAAATAGAAAAATATAAAAATGGTTTTGATTTAGTTAAAAATCAATTTAAACAAAATAAATCTTTATTAAAAAAAGACAAGGATTATTATAATTATATTGAAATAGGCGATGTGGATATTTCTAGTGGAGAAATTATTCCAAATAAAATAGATAAAAAAGAAATTCCGGCAAACGGAAAAATTTCCTTGCATAAAAACGATTTGCTCATTTCAAAAGTAAGACCAAACAGGGGAGCAGTTTCATTTATAGATCTTGATATGGAAAATTTATTGGGAAGTGGGGCTTTTACCGTATTGCAAGAAAAAACTAATTATAAAAAAGAAGTTTTAATGATTTTTTTCAAATTAAAATTTATTAAAGATTTACTATTGAAATATAATTGCGGCACTTCTTATCCGGTTATTAAAGATGAAAATATTTTAAATTTAGAAATCCCAATGATTAAACCAGATATCCAGCAAAAAATTGCTGATTTGGTGCAAAAGTCGCACAAAGCGCGCAAAAGAGCAAAAGAACTTTTGGAAGAAGCTAAAAGAAAAGTTGAAGAATTGATAGAAAGC
>CAYITA010000071.1:0-3148 GCA_964366165.1 Candidatus Woesearchaeota archaeon | reverse complement strand
AAAATATAGAAAAAATTAAGGAATTTGAAAAATTAATAAAAAAGATTAATCCTGTGAGTTGGTTTATATCTCCTCTGATACCTGTTGGTAGAGGAAAAATAAATAATTTTATATCTAAACAATATGAATATTTTAATATAGACTTCTGGGAAAATCTGAAGGATAATGGAATTAAAAATAAAATAAATATAAATCTTATTGACTCTCCTGTCAACATTAAAGAATCTGGATTTGCTTACTCATGTCCAGCAACATTAAATTTTTGTGAAATTCATTCAGATGGAACTGTTTCTCCATGTCCTCTTTGCAGAATTTGTATTCCTCAAAAATTTATGAAATTTGAAAATATAAAAGAAAAAAGTTTAAATAAAATCTGGAATGGAAAAATTTTCAATAAATTTAGAAGTTTGATGGATAAAGGATGTAAGGGATGTAAGATGTTATCTGAATGTAATAAATGTATTGCACAAAGCTTTAGATATTTTAAGAATGGAAAATCTCCCACACCCTTCTGTGTAGAAAACGGAGAAACCATAGGATTAAATAATTTGCAGAAATTAAAAAAAGTTTTGAAAGATAACTCAGGAATAGATTTAGAATGATACGAACACTAAATAAGCATATAAAGTGGAGAAGAGATAAAAAAGATATTCTTATTTGTGATTGTAAAAGGCTAATTGATTTAAAATTATCTTTAAGGTATAAATCTTTTATGGAGAAATTGGATAAAGGAATCGAAAAAGATAACTTTATCGAAGAAGAAAAGAAGGTTTTTTCTGATTTTGAAAAAATGAAATTATTGTCTAATCTAAAGATTAGACCGATTAAGCTAAAAGAGTTTGATTATGCAATTAAAATATTAGATGATGAGTTAGGAAAAGACAGGGGTATAAAGAAAGACATTTTATCTCAAAAATTCAAAAAATTTCCAGAATTTTTTATTGGAACTTTTTTAGATAATGAAATGGTTGGAGTAATATGTGGGTTTCCAAGACAAGATTATTTATTGATTAGTAAGATAGCAATTGCACCAATATTTCAAAATAGAAGTTTTGGAAAAAGACTTATGGAAAAATTTGAAGAAGCTGCAAAAGGAAAATATAACAAAATAAATGTTGGAGCACGGGATAGTTCTGTTTATTTTTATAAATCATTATTAGGATATAAACCATTTTTATGTATTCAATTTAAGGTGGGAGATTATTCTAAAAAAGATTTTGATGATTTTCATATAATTAAAGAATATAATTTTGATAGCAAAAATCTTGTGATAGAAACAGAAATAAATGGGTCTGATCTAAAGTTATTAGATAAATTGAGAAAAAAATATCCTAAGGTGTGGTTTCAATATATATTTACAAAAAGATTAAATAAATGAGATAAAGACTTAGTTAATATATTAGAATATCAATAAATTTATTAACCTTGAAATTTTTTCCTATTCATGCCACACCAGTGCGTTAGATGCTCGAGAATTGTTCCTGTTGGAAGCAAAGAATTAATAGAGGGCTGTGAAAATTGCAAAAGTCATTTTTTCTTTTATATTAAAGAAGAGCAAATGGAAAAATTAAGAAACACTCTGATTGAAATTCCTGAAAAAGACAAGGATAAAGTTGAAAAAGACATCAGAGAAATGGTGGGAATAATCGACGAGGAAACACCGGTGATACTTGATATTGAATCAGTAAGAGTTACTGGCTCTGGAAAATTTGAAATTGATTTGGTAAATTTATTCAAAAGAGGAAGGCCATTAATTTACAAACTTGAAGAAGGAAAATACATAATTGATTTAACAACAACACTTAGTGGAGATGTGAAAGATTTAAAAGAAATAAAAAATCCTGAAGAAGAAAAATAATGTTTATTGGAATTGAAGAAATAATTTATTATAAAATTAAAAAAATTGCGTTTCGTTAACACTCAATGATATTAAAGAATATTAGTAATGAAGAAATTACTTTTAAATTGTACATTATCTACGATGAATTTAGACTACTTAAATAATATTCATCTGCGACGTCGAGTAATTTCGTGGTAGAGACAAAAATTAAAAATAAATCTCTCGTGCGAAATTGCGAGAGAAAGGAGCAGGTTTTTTAAAATTTCTTATTTCGTAGTTGAATTTAGCAGAGAACAAAAAATATAAACTCATTTTGCCTAATTAATTCATGACAAATAAAAAAAATAGGAAATTTTTTATCTTTTCCATTTTAAGAAAATAAAAAATGGAAAATAAAATGAATTCTATATTAAAAGAAGTATTGGAAAAAATTAGCCTGTCTGACGAGAAACTTGCAGATTTAAAACAAAAAATTGATGAATTTGTAAAAGAACTGAAAGAAGATTTAAATGAGAAAAGAATTGACGCGGAAATTTTTGTCGGAGGAAGCTTTGCTAAAAATACAGTCATAAAAAAAGATTATTATGACGCTGACATTTTCATAAGATTTGAGCAAAAATACAATGGAAAAATATCTGAAATCACAGGAAAATTGCTAGAAGGAAGAAAAGATTTTGATTTAATTCATGGTTCAAGAGATTATTTCAGGATAAATTTGGACGAAGATTTTTTTGTTGAATTGATTCCAGTAATTAAAATTAAAACTCCAAAAGAAGCAGAAAATATCACAGATTTGTCTTATTCTCATGTAATTTACATAAACAAAAAAGTAAAATCCAAAAAAATTCTCGACGACATAAGGCTGGCAAAAGCATTTTGCTATGCAAACAAGTGCTATGGAGCTGAATCCTATATTCGCGGTTTTTCAGGTTATGCGCTGGAGCTTTTAATTTATTATTATGGAAGTTTTCTTAAATTTATTAAAAGTATAATAAAAATAAAAGAGAAATTAGTAATTGACATAGAAAAAAACTACAGAAATAAAAAAGAAATTTTGATAGATATGAACAGCTCTAAATTAATTTCTCCGATTATTTTAATTGACCCGACATACAAACAAAGAAATGCGCTGGCGGCGCTGTCTTACGAAAGTTTTCAGAAATTCCAAAAAGCGTGTGCTGATTTTCTAAAAAAACCCTCGGTTGAATCTTTTGAAATTAAAAAAACAGATTTGGAAAAAATAAAAAAAGATGCAGAAAGAAAAAAAGAGGAATTTGCATTGATTGAAGCAAACACAAACAAGCAGGA
>CAYITA010000070.1:0-3172 GCA_964366165.1 Candidatus Woesearchaeota archaeon | reverse complement strand
GTTTTATCGGCGACGGAAAAGATACTGTTGGAAGCAGGCACTGGAAAAGAATGTGTGTTGATGGAGAAATAAAAGTTGAGGGCTGTGCTGATTATAGAAATGAAGTTTGTGCTGAGAATAAAACTCTAAATAATGGAAAAGAAATTTTAACAGCGACGTGCAGAATCAACCGCTGGAAAAATTGCATTGGAATAAACAGCATGGATAAAAACGGAAAATCTGCAAGTGAAGGAGAGAAAAAAATCGCGTGCGAAAAAGATGTTGATTGTTTGTGGAAAACATTAAAAGTTGGAGATGCGAAAGTAAATTTATGCGAGGCAAAATATCCTGTTGGTTTTGAAAGAAATGGAAATACTAGTTCAGACCAAGGACTTTGTTCTTTTGCTGACCAAAAATGCACTGTGGTTTTTGTTTGCGGAAAATGTGTTGCAAATTGCGAGTGTCTTGAAGAAAAATTCACAAAAGGAATGAATGATTATTGCATGTCTCTTGGAGATTGCGGAGCATCTGCAAATTACGTCGGGGATATTACAAATACTGGATACAAAATAAAAAAAGGAAAAAAATTATCGGGCACAACTCTTGCGAATTTAGCTAAATATGCAATACCTGTTGAAGGACAATTTGTAGAATTAGGAAATATTAGTGATTATTATGATTTTCCAAGCAAGAAATTTTTGAAAAGTGTTAAGGGAAAGGGTAAAGGTGGAGGTGGCGGTGGACTGACCGCACATTTTTTGCTCTGGTGTTGGGCATGTCTAATTGTTGAATTTATACTCAAATTATTTGGAAAAAATTGTTCTGTAAAAAAAGTAAAAGTTGAATTTAATTGTCTGCCTTGGCAGGCGCCGACCACAAATCAAAAGTGTGATAAATGCAATGGCGACCCATTTAAATCATGCACACAATATAGATGTTCGTCTTTGGGAGCTGCATGCGAATTATTAAATGCAGATACTGAATTTCCAGTTTGTTTTGAAAAAAATGCCGACGACAAAACTCCGCCGGTTTTAACTGTTGGAAAAAGCGATGAAGTAAAATTAACTCAGGAAAATAAAAATATAAAAGTAAGAACTCTTGACGAAAAATGTGTTTCTGCATTTACTCCTTTCAAATTTACTCTAAACAGCGACGAGCCAGCTGAATGCAGGTATATTATTTTAAATGACAGTGAGTTTGATGAAATGGATGCTGATTTTGTAGAGGGAAATTCATTTACTTTAGAACACACATTTGCAACTATTTTCCCAAGCATTAAAAGTTTAGAAGCAGAATATAACTTCACACTTGAAGGGGAAGATTTAGATAAAATAATTAATATGAAATTTTATACAAGATGTCAGGATACTCACGGAAATAAAAATCCAGAAAGTTATGTTATTGATATTTGCGTGAGCAATGAGCCAGATAATAGAAGTGCGGAGATTATCGCAACACTTCCTGCTAACAGCAGTTATATCAGATTTGATTCAGAAAATATTGAAGCAAGTTTCTGGCTAAATGAACCTGCTGAATGCAAGTGGGATGTTGATTCAAGCAAAAGTTATAATTCAATGTCTAATTCAATGACTTGCTCGACGGAATTGACTGAAGTTGAAGATATCGGATGGAAATGTGTAACAACCTTATCAATTTTAAATTCTGGTGAAAATAATTTTTATATAAAATGCAAAGACCAGCCATGGCTTCCTGCTGAAAATGATTCACAGAGAAATATTAATTTAGATCCTTTTATTTACACACTTATCAAATCCGGGGGAGAATTAAAAATAAATAAAATAGAACCGCAGGGAATAATAAAAAGCGGATTTGAACCAATAAGTATTGAATTAAATGTTGAAACATCTGGCGAGGCAGACGACGGCGTATCTATCTGCGAATATAAATTTGAAGATAAAAATTGGGAAGGAATATTTTACGAAAATGAAAGAGTGTATCATAAACAAAAATTTTCGTTGTTAATGTCTGGCAATTATAAAATAAATGTAACCTGCGAGGATGTTGCTGGAAATACTGCGGATGCTGTAAGTGAATTTAATTTGGAATTGGATAAAGAACCGCCAATGATTACAAGAGTTTATAATTCCGGAGGAAAATTAAAAATAATCACCGACGAGGATGCAGAATGCTATTATGATACGAACCGGTGCAATTTTAATTCTGCAAATGCGACTTTAATGACTTCTGCTGGTTATATGAAAGAACATTCTGCTGAATGGAATTCAGGAATAATTTATTATGTAAAATGCAAAGATGTTTGGGGGAACAAACCCAACGAGTGTTCGATAAAAATTATTCCGAGCACATAATAAGAGAATTTAAAAAATAGGAAATTTTTTAACTCATTCGTCTTTCAAACGAAGATTTAAAAATAATAATAACTTAAAATGAATATGCAACAAAGAGGGGCGAGAAAAGGGCAAATTACAATATTCATAATTTTTGGAATTGTAATTGTTGCATTTGCTGTTTTAGTTTATATTTTTTATCCAAAAATTTTTTCAACTTTCGGATTTGAAATCAAATCTCCGAGTGCTTATCTGCAAAGTTGCCTTGAAAATGAAATTTTAGAAAAAGCGAATATTTTATCGCTGCAGGGCGGAAGTTTGAATCCAGAACATTATTATTTATATGAAGGAAATAAAATTGAATATCTGTGTTATTCTGAATTGCCGTATGCTCAATGTGTTATGCAGCAGCCGATGTTAAAAAAACATATTGAAAGTGAAATAGAAAAATCAATTAAATCAAATGCGGAAAAATGTTTGAATGATATGAAAAATAGCTACTTGAAAAAAGGATATCAAGTTAATTTAGGAAAAGGAAATATGAGTGTTGAACTTTTGCCGAAGAGAATTGTTGTTTTGTTTAATAATTCCTTGATTTTGAAAAAAACTGAAACAGAAAATTACAAGACAATCAGCTTCGGAATAAATAATAATTTGTATGAATTAATTTCGATTTCGAACAGCATTTTGAATTGGGAAGCAAGATATGGAGATTCTGAGACAACAATTTATATGAACTATTATCACGATTTAAAAGTTGAAAAGAAAAAGCAAACTGACGGAACTACAATTTATATTTTAACTGACAGAAATAATGGAAATAAATTTCAGTTCGCGTCGAGAAGCGTGGTTTGGCCACCAGGATACGGAACATCGTAGTTTAG
>CAYITA010000069.1:0-3179 GCA_964366165.1 Candidatus Woesearchaeota archaeon | reverse complement strand
ATCGTCATATTTTGGGCGAGTTACTAAAATAGAATTATTCATTTTTATTTAATGTGTCAATAAATTTTCCTGTTGTTAATGCTTTAATAAAATGAAGTTGCATCTTTGCAATTTGCCTCCCAGTTTTATCATTAGCTATAACATGTTCGATTAATTCTTTTTTTGTAAATGTTCCTTCAGTTCCTATTGAAAGTTTATAATTCGAAGGCATTATCCCTAATCTTGCAATTACAAGTTCTTTAATATCTTCGCTTATTTCCTCATCTTTTTCCATCATATTATTTTAAGCTCCTTTAACTTTTTAAGCATTCTTATTCCAAGAGGAGTTGAATTGGTCACTTCTAAAAAGACAGCATTCCATGTATAGGGTTTTTTATCTACGACGAGAATTATATCTTCGTTTCTAATTTTCTCTGGTAAATTAGCAAATATTTTTTTGAAAACAGCAATTTCATCTTCAGAAGTAGACCCTTTCTTTTCCATATCTTAAAGAGTATATCTTAATTTAAAACTCTTTCTATTCTGGATTATAAAATTCGATAGGTATTTATGTAACTTTAATATTTTTATTAAATCTGTCCTTTAATTAATTAATTGATTGATTAATGCTCGACGCCCTGTTTTTCAAAAACTCTATTTTATCGTCAATAAAATACACGCCCCGACCGAGATTCGAACTCGGGTTCTAGCCTTTCTTTTTTGCGATTTCACCGGAGGCAATTGGAAATCGCCGTTCAGTGTTTCGAGGAGATTCAAAAAGAACCAACGGGTTCTTTTTATTTGAAAGGGCTATGTCCTTGGCCTCTAGACTATCGGGGCTAAAAACAACCTCCAGGTTTTTTTGATTTTCCTCTCGACGCGGAAGGACGATTTCTCCAACTGCTTCTGATGGAAATCGTAAAAACCCAAAAGTTACAAAGAAAGTTATAGAAATTAGTTTAAAAAGGTTTTTAAGAAAATTTTTTGTATGTTATCCGAAAATTTGCTCGCAACGAGTTGCTCGATTAATTTAACATAAATAAGCGAGAAAAATATTTACTACACTACTTCAATTCCCAAAAATTTTTCCATGGCATAAGCCCGGAAAAATTCCTCTGCCTAATCAATTATCTTTTTCAGGAATAATTAACCACGCAATAAGATATGCTAAAATTACTCCGCCCATGCTGAAGAAAATTAACAACACCCAGATTAATCTGACAACTGTCGGGTCTGTATCTAAATATTCTGCAATTCCTCCGCAAACTCCGCCGAGAATTCTTTCTTTTTTGCTTCGATAAAGTCTTTTCTTCATTTTATTTTTTTATTTTATCATTTGCATTTTATAGTTTAAATTTGTTTTTATTTTAAATTTGCGCTCATTCCATTTGCGATATTAATATTATTAAAGTAGTTGAAGAAACAAATTTTATCATTTTATCGATGATGTTTTCACATACTATTTTTGTTTATATCAAATGAAGTGAGCAATTTTTCTTCTAAATGTTTCGGATTTAACTTCAAATCTATTTATTTATTTTTCATGAGCCTGCACAGACTTGAACTGTGGACCCCCGCCTCTCTTCGAAGCTTTTTGTTGCATTCAACGAGATTTTAATCCTATTGGACTAACTTCATATAAGAGCGGTGCTCTAACCAGGCTGAGCTACAGGCTCATGTTTTTTCTAATCCAAATGACTATTTAAAATTTATTGATGAGAAAAAGAAAATTAGTAAACTTTAAGAGGTTTAAATTTTTAATTAATTTATGAATTGGAAATGTTTATTTGGATTTCACGAATGGGAGAAATTTATGGGTTGGAGAAATGTTGGCTACGGAAAATTTTCCCAAAAATATAAGTGCAAAAAATGTGGGAAGATTAAGGAAGTGGTAAAATGAATCCAATTAAATTCTGGTTTACAAATTATAAGATAAAGAAAGCTAAAAAGAAAGAACAGGAAAGAGAAGAATATTTTAAAAGAGTAAATAAAGAAAAAAAACATCATGTTTGTCAATTAAGAGGATGTAAAAATAAATTAACTGGATTAACTTATAAATGTCCTTATTGCCATAAAGAATTTTGTGAGGAACATAGATTACCTGAAAATCATAAATGTAAAAATCCAAGAAAGCCAAAAGAATTAAAGAGGGGTTATGGTACAAAAAATTATTCTGAATCTTTTAAAAAAGAATCAGAAGCTGAAAGGGAAATAAATTAAAATGAAATTGTTTATAAAAAATGGTTCTTGATAAAATCGTTGGTGGAATTAAAGAGGGAATAGTATTCTCAATTATTTTTCTAATTGTATCGGGAATTATTATTTATTTTATATTAAAAAATAGAAATAAACCTTGTGCTGTTTAATTTTATTAATAAAAATTAAAATTACCTCACTTTGTTCGAGATTAATGAAATTTTTCCAAACATTCATCAAGGAAAAATTTTTAGGAATAGAAGTAGCATGAAAATGTTTTTCGGATTAATTAAATTATCTACGGAAAATCTTGATGAAATCAGATTTGTAGTCAATATTAATCGAGCAACTTGTTGCGAGCGATATTTTTTAATTAATTTTTATTTTCCCAAAATTCAAAAACATTTTTAAATACCTTTTATTTTAAATAAGTGTGGTTCCAAAATTTTGTTTTTTGACAAAAGGGGTTGGAGTTCATAAAGATAAATTAGCTTCTTTTGAATTGGCGTTGAGAGATGCTGGAGTAGAAAAATGTAATTTAGTTTATGTGTCGAGCATTTTTCCTCCGCACTGCAAGGTAATTTCAAAAGCCGAGGGAGTTAAGAAATTAAATCCCGGAGAAATAACTTTCTGCGTTATGGCGAGAACAGAAACAAATGAGCCGAACAGATTAATATCGTCGGCAATTGGCATCGCAGTTCCAAAAGACAATAATAATTACGGCTATCTTTCTGAACATCATTCTTACGGAGAAAAAGCAGAAATCGCCGGCGAGTATGCAGAGGATTTGGCAGCGACGATGCTCGCTACAACTTTAGGAATTGAATTTGATTCCAATTTAGCTTGGCAGGAAAGAGAACAGGTTTACAAATCCAGCGGGAACATTATTAAAACCAGCAATATTGTTCAATCTGCCGAGGGAAATAAAAATGGATTATGGACAACAACAATTGCAGCAGTTGTGTTTGTCTCCGATGAATGTGATTTGCAACAAACAAATTAAA
>CAYITA010000068.1:0-3396 GCA_964366165.1 Candidatus Woesearchaeota archaeon | reverse complement strand
TTAAAATCTCTTTCACCACCAAGTAATTTTTTTACAAATTCCTCTTCTGACATTGATATATATTGTTCAACCATGAAAAATTCAGAAACCTTTCCTTTATAAATCTTTATGTAATGTTTTTATTATATAGTTAATACAAAATTAAAGTAATAAGAAGAGAAAATTCTTCTCTAAAATAAAATTAAAATCTTCAAATCTTAAGATTTGAGGGGATTTAAATTATAATCCTCCACATTTTTTTTCTATTACTCCAATAAAAATTAATCACCGAAGGTACAAATCTTAAACCTGATTTAACATGGCTATAAATTTAATAATTTGTAGTTCTTTTATTATTTAATCAAATTTCTCCTTCAATATTTACATCTACCCTTTCAAGAAAAAAGGGTGTCCTTGATTTTCATCCATAAACATAATTTCTTTTTTGATTTTTAAAATCTTTTTCTATTTCTTTCAAGTCTGCGATTTCATCTAAGGGCTTGTCTGAACGCAAAGCAGTGAATCTCGGAAACCTTAATGCCCAGCCAGAATTGTAATTTGGCGAGCGCTGAATTTCCTGATATGTAACAGCGACGACAATTTTGGGTTTTATTGTTACAATTTTTCCATGCTCTTTTTCTATCAGAGGTTTTATTTTTTCAGTGAGTTCTTCAAAACTTAAATTAGCATCTTCTTCAGATGTTGCTTTTTCTTTTAATCCTGTTGAAACTTTTCCAACTTCTAAATATTCTTCCTTATTTTTTCCTCTGCAAGAAATGTAAAATGACGAGAGCCAGCCGCTTCTTTTTCCGGTTCCGTATTCTGCTTTTGTTATAACCAAATCCAAATCTTTTTCTTCGGATTTTATTTTCAGCATGTGCCCAACTCTTCTTCCGGGTTTGTAAGGAGCATTTAAATTTTTCAACATTACTCCTTCCTGATTATCTTTGAGAGCTTTTTTGTAAAATTCTTTTGCTTCTTTTGAACTTGAGGTTATTATTTGCTTTACGTGAATTAATTTGTAAGGATGATTATGAATTATTTTTTTTATAAATGCTGTTCGTTTTTCAAATGGCTCTTCCATTAAAGATTTTCCGTCATAATATAAAACATCAAATACATTTACTTCTACAGGAAGTTTTTCCATGAGTTTTTCAATGTCATATTTTCTTCTAATTCTTTGAGAGATTAACTGAAATGGCTGGTATTTTTTTGTTTTTTTGTCGTAGCCAACAGCCTCGCTGTCCAGAATAAACGATTTTCCTTTCACATAATTTTTGACATATTCAACAACTTCAGGAAATTGCTTTGTTACATTTTCCAAACGCCTTGTGAATAAAATAATTTCTCCAGAAGATTTTTTATGAATTATTAGTCGGAATCCGTCGTATTTGTATTCTACTGCGCAGGGTGTTCCGAGAGCTTCAAAACCTTCTTCGATTGTTTTGACTTTTTGCGCGAGCATTGCCTTTATTGGCTTGCCGACTTCCAGCTCTGCCTTTTCCAAATCTTTTATTCTTCCTTTTTTTGCCATATCAAATACAAGCGCCAAGTCATTTGTTTTATCAATTGCTTCCTGAATTTGTTCGTAAATATTTTCTTCCTCCTTGAAAAATGCTTTTGCAAGAGCGTCGCGGATTGTTGATTCCTGAACACCAATTCTTAAATCACCGATTAAAGTTCTTACTAAATATTTTGCTTCAACTGACGACGCTGAAGTGAGCAATTCAGTAATTAAAGAAATTTTTTTATCGACAGTTCCTTTTCCTTCGAGTTCAGGAAGTTTTCTTAAATTTTCCAAAACTTTTTTTATTGTTAAAATATGAGAAGCGAGCGTGGATTGTTTTTTATTTTTGGTTAATTTTTCTGCAACTTCTCCCAAGTCGCCGATTTTTTTCCATTCTTTTACAATAAAATCTTTGCTTGAACCAGTTGATTTTGAAATTGCTTTTATTGTAAGCTGGTCGCTGATTCCAATTTTTCTTTCGTCATAAGAAGGGTATATTTCTCCTTCCAAAAGGTAAAGAATATCTCTGTCATCTTCGTGCAATAAAGATAAAAATTTTGAAAGAATTGAAGTTTTTTCAAGACGCTTGGTTGTTGATGATAATTCTTCATAAAGTTCAGCTAATTTTTTGTAGAGCATTAAAAAGAACCCCCTGGTTCTTTTTCAATCTCCTCAAAACACTGAAGGGTGGTATCTTTTAATTGCCTCCGGCAGATACCACAAAAAAAACCTATATATTTGATTTCCATCTTTTTTATTTTAAAGAAAATTGAATATTTAAAATGTTTGATGAAGAAATTTGCTCGCTTCGCGAGATATTAATAAAATTAGTAATGTAAAAACGTCGAGGTAAATGATAAAACAACTTGTTTCATATTACTTATTTAATAAAAAATCTGCGAATGAAATGAGCAGGAAATTTTATTCAAATAATTTTTATTTTACAATATTAAATCGTTTTTTTGATTTCCATTTTTTGTCAGCTTGTTTTTCTAATTTTTCAAGTCTTGTGTAATAATCAGGAAATTCATTCAAATGCGCAAGGGCAATTTTTCCTGTAAGAATCTGGTTGTTATTTGTGACATTTGTTTTTTTATTTATTTTTCCATGCTCTAATTCAACGTCCATCCCCCTTCTGAATTGCTCAATACTATAATCTTTCCAGGTTATCCCAAGTTTCTCACCAACTTTTTTTGCTTCCTTTTTTGTAAAATATTTTTTCCCCATTTTTTATATTAATAAAATGGAGTTTAAATAAATTTTGAGTGGGATTTGTTATACGATGTTTGTAATTCCAGAAAGAATAAATGTCGTTTAATTCCTGTTAGTTGCCCTGAACGAAGTGAAGGTTGATTTTTAGTGCAACGATGCCGAAGGCAAAAACTCAAAGTCGCGAGTCCGCCGAAAAAATCAGAATTAAAAATAAAAAGTAGTATTTAGGAATTTGAAATGTAGCAAGTAGGGAAAGCCGCAATACCAACTACCCATTCTTGGTCTGCTCCGCAATCAATTCCCCCAGGTCCTTCTAGGGCACAACATTGTGGTATGTTAAGTTCACCTATCAAGGAAATATTCGTGCACGCTCCAAAGTGGATTTCCTCTGAGGAAACGTCAACGCATTCTGGTGCTTCTTCTCCACAAACTAAGACCGGTTCATGAGCAGCATCAAACCCAATACTACATTCAACTCCGCATTTATCTTCTATATTATCAAGCAAACGGGGATTTATAGTTCCTCTATCTGCGAGTTGTTCTTCTGCTCCTGCTAATGCACTTTGACAACTCTCGGTTTCAAGCCCTACCGGATGTGTTTGTTTACCTTGTGGATTAATATGAGCAACAGCTACTGCCACGAAAGCTACCAATGTAAGTGCTACAACTATCCCAAAAATAATTGCTGATTTTCCTTT
>CAYITA010000067.1:0-3531 GCA_964366165.1 Candidatus Woesearchaeota archaeon | reverse complement strand
AAAGCCAAATGGATAGCACCCGGAAGATCCCAAGTTCAATTCTTGGCGCGGGGATAGAATAAAAGTGTTCAAACGGAGAATCCTTTTAACCTCCGTTTGACACTTATTTATATGAATCTTTCTGACAATATATGATAAGTAATTATATGGACTTTTATTATTTTATCGTTGATAATAATTATTGTCTTTTAAATACAATAAATTTAAATACCGCACCAGACTTAATTTATTTATGTCTGAAAAGAGGTTTGATTGGGAAGATTTAAAAAGTTCTTTTTTACTATATAAATATTTAAATAATTTAAACTATTTAAATAAGGGTGATTCTTTAAGATAAAAATGGAAAAGACAGAATTGGATATTATTATTATACCAGAAAATTGTGGAAAGAAAAAAGTTTATAGTATTTATTCTATACAAGTTCCAAATGTAGTTACACAAGGGAAAACAATCGAAGAAGCAAAACAAATGCTTAGAGAAGCATTAGGACTATATTTTAATGATATGCCCGAAGAAAAAGAAAAGTTAATTTGTGCAGAAAAACAAGTTGCACCACTTATTTCAAGACTTTTTCTTTAAAATAAATCTTCAATTTTTTTTGTATCAATCCCATTTTCTTTTAATTCTTTTATTAGGTTTAATCTTACAGCATTACTCAAATCCTTTTTATTTGGAATTATAATTGGTCTTCTTAATGGTGGAACTCTATTTATCGAAATATGGCTTCCTTCAAATCTTTTTATTTCAAAATTCTCTTTTCTTAATATATTTATTATTCTTTGAACTATTGGTTTTAATCGATATTTCATTTTTTATCAATCCTTAATTCTCTAAGGAAATAACCACTTTTTTAATTAATTTTAGATAACCCATTTGTTTTTAAATATTGTCACAAATGATAATTTTTATAAAGTTCAGAAGATTTTATTTTAAATGGAAGATTCAATAAAATTAATATTAATGTTGTTAGGAATTGCAGGTATTTTTCTTTTAATAGGGCTTATAGGATTTGTTATTAATAGTTATCTTCAAAATTTAATAAGTTAATGATTCTATGTGTAAATGAACGCCTTTAATCTGTTCTTGGCGAGGAGATTTTTTTAAAATAACTCACTTCGTTCGATTAATATATTGAAGTAATGAAAGAAATACAAAATTATCACAGAAGATTATTGCATTTTATATACTTATTAAAAAATCGAGAACTTTGTTCAAGCAAATCTTTACTAAGTTAAAATTCAAAATTTTCAAATCCTTATTCCTCTTCCAAATCTCTTGTTCTTTGTTCTGCTATGAAAAATGCCCTGTTGGAAATTGATTCATGCACTTTGCCGTCTTTTTCGTAAATTGCCGTCGCTGAAGGCAGGGCAAATTTGCCCAGAACTCCAACTCTGGAATAAACAATATAACTAATAGCTCTGACTTCTCCTTCTTCTAATTTAGGGAAATTCCATTCAACTCTTCTGTTTTTCTCGTCGATTTTAACTGGAACTTCAGAGCCAAATCTCCCGTAAATTTTTACCAAAGGAGGAAGCCTGTCAACTATTTTTACATTCTCAACATATTTTTTAGCAGAAACAATAACTGAAACTTTCAGCGCAAATTCCCCGCCTTTTGACTTTACAAAAGAAACTCTCTTCCTTAAAACAACATCAGTCGAAGATGATTTCTTAACTAAAACCACAATTGCAATTATCAATAAAATTATTATAAATGGGAACAGCCAGTTTGTTTTTACTATAATTTCAAAACTCTCTCCGGGTTTGATTTCTTCTTTCCAGGTGTAATAAACCACAGCTCCTTTTCTTTCAACAGAATCTGGCTCTGGTGAAAATGAAGTGAACAATCTTGAAATTATATTCTTTTTTATTGTTGTCTCAGATTTAACGACGACATTTCCCTCGTTTATTTTCTTGATATTCTTAGTCGAAACAACAAGCCCGTAATCTTTTTTTGTCTCTACAACAATATTTTTCTCAACAAAATTAATTACACCCTCAATTTTTGTCGGCTGACTCAGATAAACAACCTCGGCACTCATAGTGTAAAATCCAGCCATAAGTTTTTTGTAATCTTCCTTATTCAGCTGAATCTCAATTTCTTTTTTTTCAAAAGGCAATAGTGAAAATTTCTGTTCTACATCAAAAAATGCCGACTTAAATTTCACATTCATTTCCTTAAAATTATAATCTTTTTTATTTTTTATAAATAATTTCAAAGAACTTGATTCTGGATTAAAATCCTGAGCTCCAATTTCAAATTCATTTCTCAAACTCACAATTTCAAGATTTAATTTATCCTCGATTTGGGAATTATCCCCACCCCTTATAAAATATTTAATTGCGTAAAACCCCTCGTAATTCATATCATCTCTGGCAGTTATATTCAAAGTGATTTCTTTTGTTTCAGATTGTCTTATAGTTATTTCTCCGCTCGGCTCCATTCCAATTCCAAGCAGATTATAAAAATAAAAATCAGTTGTCGCTCCAAGATTAGTTACTTTTAATTTAAATTCAATCGGCTCGTGAATTTCCTTAATCATTACCTCGTTGGGATTTTCCTTCTCAATTTTTATATTTATAGCAGAAATGAAAGAGAGAAATAATACAAAAATTATTAAAATCGGTAACAATAACTTTTTAGCCATGAATATTGATAATTAGATTTATATTTAAACATTTCTGTAGCAAAAAAATTGCGTTTTCGTGAAATTTTAATAAGAAAAATTTAGCTCACTTCGTGAATTATTCGCTATCGTAAATAATTAATAGTTAAAGAATTTTTATCGGCTTAATTTAATTTTCGACGAAGAAATCTACTAAAGGCGATTTGTGAAGCGAGATTGTAGGATAAAAAACTATTTTGGAGTTATCAATATTCAAGCAACAAAGTTGCGAGCAAAATTATTTCTTCCCCTCCAAATCCAAATAAGCTTTTGCCTGCGACAAGAATTCATTGCAATCTCCGACGATTTTGTCTTCAAATTGTTCTATTCTCGAGGGGATAACCCATTTTTCGTAAATTCCTCTTAAAAATTTTTTCCATGCAGAACTCTCGAATTTGCCGTTATAATCTCTTACTAAAATTCCCTTGACATCTATTTTTACCTCTCCTTTATTAGTTTTGATTTTTTCCTTACCTTGCGTTATTTCAACTTCTTTCAGTTGCCTTACTTCAAATTTAATATTGGTGTCAAATCTGAAATAATCAGTTATTTTTTTCTTTCCCTCCCACTCAATCTCTATCTCTTTCTGGTCTCCAGATAATTTCTCCTTGTATTTTTTTTCAGATATTTTTTGTCCAGTTTCTTCTTCAAGCCATTGAAAACAAAAACTATAGAAATCCCTAAAAGGAAATACTCCGTTGAACTTTATACTGCTCGAAAATATTGTTTCTTTTTCAGACATCTTATTTATTTATATAAAAGAAAGAAGATATTTAAATGTTTTTCTAAATAGAAAACCAAATCTCGTAGCTTAAAATAAAAATTAGTAAGAATAAATTACCTGCTCACAAGTTTGCAGATTAATA
>CAYITA010000066.1:0-3699 GCA_964366165.1 Candidatus Woesearchaeota archaeon | reverse complement strand
ATCGTCGACGTTTTCGCATTACTTCAAAAAAATAAATCGCGCGTCAGCGCCAAATAAAAAAATAAAAAATGACATGGATTGAAAAACATCGTCCGACAAATTTCATAGAAATCAAAGGACAAGTTGAAGCAGTGTTAAAAGCAAAAAGATTTGTCGAAGAATTTAATTTAGCAAAACTTTCAAATAAAAAAACAAAAAAAGCAATAATTCTTTATGGCCCGCCAGGAACAGGAAAAACAACTCTCGCCCATGTCATTGCTCGTGAAACAACTTCAGAATTATTTGAATTAAACGCTTCTGATTTAAGAAACAAAGACAAACTCCAAGAAATATTAAAACCTGCGATAGAGCAAAAATCCCTGATAAAAAAAGGAAAAATAATTCTTATCGACGAGGTTGATGGAATTTCTGCAACTGACCGAGGCGGACTTCCAGAATTAATAAAATTACTCGAAGAATCTTCTTATCCAATGATAATAACTGCAAACGACATCTGGAAAAGCAATTTAAGTCCATTAAGGCAAAAAGCAGAATTGGTTAATTTAAAAGAAATTAATTACAGAATAATAAAAGATGTCCTGAATGACATTCTTAAAAAAGAAAAATTATTCGTGAATCAAAATATTTTAACAAGCATTTCTGTAAGAGCAAGGGGAGATTTAAGAGCAGCGATAAATGATTTGCAGGCAATCGCGAGATTAAGAGACCCTTCAGCAATAATTTTCGACGAGAGAAACAAGGAGGTAGATATTTTCAACGCATTAAAAATGATATTCAAGGGAAAACCAACACCAGAAACACTGGAGGTTTTTGATTCTGTGAATATGCCGATTGACGAAATAATTTTATGGGTTGAAGAAAATATTCCTGCAGAATACAATAATGAAGAACTTGCAAGAGCTTATGAAAGATTAAGCAAAGTTGATGTGTTCAAGGGAAGAATTTACAAACAGCAATACTGGAGATTTTTAATCTATGAAAATATATTATTAAGTTACGGAATATCGTCGGCAAAACTGGACAAAATAAAAACAAATTTCACTTCTTACAAAAGACCAACAAGAATATTAAAAATCTGGATGCACAATCAAAGAACACTAAAGAAAAAAACAATCGCAGAAAAATACGCCCGCAAAGTTCATGTCGGAGTTAAACGAGCTCTGCATGAATTTCCAATCATAAAACAAATAATTAATTCTCACCCGGACATAGCAAGGGAATTGAAATTGAGTGAGGAGGAGATGGAGTATCTTCGGAAAGAGTAGAAAAAAATAAATATCTGCTCCTTCTTCGCAGATTTTCTATTATTTAAGTAATGTAAATCCTCGTCGGCAATTAAAACAAATAATAAAAATATTTTCTCGCACTACTTAAATTTCTCTATTAATATTTGCGAAAGCAAGAAATTATATAAAAAATTTCCCCACTCAAAAAAATCATCAGCACTGAGCGCCTGTTGAACTTGCTGAAGTTGTTCCAGCTCCAAATCCCGGAGATGTGCTTAATGTGCTTAATATCTGACTGCATTCTGCTGGAGCATTATTAAATGCGTCGCAAATTGTTTTTTTCACTGCTTCAGGACTTCTGTTCAATTGCGCGTTAACGCCGTTAATAATTACTGTCGGACTTCCAGAAACATCTTTAGCTTTTGCGTTGCTTTCTTCTGCAGAATATAATGAAATTCCCTGCGAACTCATACAGGCATCAATTTTTTTAGAATCAATTCCAAATTTAGTATAAAGAGCATTTAATTTTGGAGTCAGGCAAGTTGCATCTCCATTGCAATCCCCAATTTTAGTATCTTCTGCAAACGCAGTCAAATAATCATAAAATTTAGTTGGATATTCTTTCTCTATGCATAATTGCCTTTCAGCTTCAATTTTCTCAAATTCTCCATGCATTGCTCCGATTTGCCTTATCTTAAAATCAATTTTATTTTCTAATAATTTTACAACAGGAATAAATGCTTTTTCCATTTGCAATCCATACGGACAATAAGTAAATACATACAATTCAACAACTGGTTTGTCAGATTTAGGAATCTCTTGAGTGTTAGTGTTTGTATTTGCATTAGTATCTGTTTTAAGCGGATTTAAATTTCCTGCTAATTTCCCGTCTTTAGTCATATATATAGGAATAACTGCCCCCTGATAATCAAAATTTATTTTATACAGTCCACTCTCTTCGTCCACCGAATTCAATTTCAATCCTTCAGCACCAGATGCAGTGTAAAAATCAAGCAATCTTTCCCCCGCAACGTCAGAAGAAATAACATTTCCCGTCAATCTTCCAACACCATTATAAAAAATAAGAACTATTAAAATAAAACCCAAAACTAAAGTAGAAAAAATCCAAGGATTGTTTCTCATTCTTCCAGTAAGAGTTTCTCCACTTTCAGAATCTATTTCTTCAGCTTCAGATTTCTTCATATCATCAGCATTCATATTTTATTCAAAGACAGACAATTTAAAAACATTTTGGTGTTTTCGGCTCTGTTGAAAAAGTTTTGTTTTAGAGATTTGCTATGATTTCTTAATTTTTGAAACCTAAAAATTCCAAGAAATAACTAAGGAATTTTTTTGAATTCTCAAATTTTTTGACTCGTTTAAATATTCATAAAAGATAAGTCTTCTGGTTGAACGAAGTGAAATCTGAAATCTGGTAAGTGTTTAGAATTTAAAACAAATATAAAAAATATTTTCAATAGAGCAATAAAAACGATAAATTTAAATACTAAGTAAAAATTACTAATGTTAAATAATGTTAAATATAGATTATAATTTATAAGTATAAATAAGTATAACTAAGTAAAATGAAGAAAGAGGTAAAGGTTAAGAAGTTTTTACTGGAAATTCCAGAAGAAGTGTGGACTAAATGGAAAGACAAGATTCCTCGTTCTATTTCATTAAATAAAGCATTAATCGAATTGCTTGAAAAAGAGGGAAAAGATGAAAAATAAATCATTAATTATATTAATCTGCATGTTTATTGTTCTATCAAATATTCTCTCTGCGGTTTTATTGTCAAACCAAGGAAGTAATGTAAGAAGAATATCTACGGGAAATTTGCTGGAATTAGGAAATCTAACAATTGAAATTTATGATGCCTCTGCTGGCGGAAATTTGATTCTTAATTCTACAACCCAAGACGCAATTGTAAATGGCTCGTGGAATCTTATGATAAATCCAACTTTAGAATTTGGAAGAAGTTACTGGAAAGATTATAAAGTCAACGGAGAAGATTTAGATTTCGACGGAAACGAAAGACTTGAATTTCAATCTCCCTTGGGTTTAATTAACAATGCGTCTTTATTTAATTTCTCTATTATAGGAAATTATGCATTAAAAAATCAATCAGAAACATTCACCGGCAATATAACAACTACTCAAACAGGATTTTTCGGCTGGCTCGGAAGCTTGACTTCAAGAATTACAAAATTATTTGCTCAGGATATAGATTTTAACGGCACAATTAATGGAACAGGGAATATAAATATCACAGGAAATATAAGCGCCTCTTATTTTATCGGAGACGGGAGTTTATTAACTGGAATCTCAACTGGATTAAATCACACACTCATAACTTTCGGATTGTATAACGCAACTTGGGACAATGATGTATTGAATGCATCTGTGACTAATCGTTTTACAGTTTATAATAATTCAGCAAGAGACTGGACAAATTATGTAAATTCAACAA
>CAYITA010000065.1:0-3763 GCA_964366165.1 Candidatus Woesearchaeota archaeon | reverse complement strand
ATTTTTCTGCTGCTCCAATTCCTTCCCAAAAACAGAATCAATATAATCCTTAGTAAGTTCTATGCTTTGTTTCATATACGGAGAAAGATGATATTTGTTCGCTAAATCTATTGCTGGCTGCAAATATTTTTTAATTCCTCCCTCATGAATTGTGAAAATAATTTTTCCTCTGCACGATGGGCAAATTCCTGCCAGCGGCGGACGCCTCATAGTTTCATTGCAACTTACACATCTGAAACCCTGCATTGAAAATTTTCTCAAGTTGCCTCTTATGTCTTTTATAAAATGTCTTTCAATTATCAGCCTCGCTGTATCAGAAGTATCAACAGCCCGAATTTTTTCAACAAGTTCCATTTGATGCTGAACTTTTTCCTGCATAGTTGCAAGAGTTTTATAAGAACTGCACAAAACTCCGTCGTTAAAATTATTAGTGTTGTGGGTAAAACCCAAACCAACAAAAGGATTTTTTTTCTCTTTCAAAATTTTCCTGCAGGTGTCTATAGTTTTAATTTCTGACGAATGTTTTTTCTGCTCGGCAAATCTGTAAAGTTCAAGAGGATAATGCCCCTCAGAAATAAATTCCAAATCTAAAATCTGGTCATCTACTTCACCAGCGTCGATTTTTGCATTTAAAACTAATGGAGCATCTTGCGTTCCTCCTCGATGGCTTGGCAAAAATTCTCTGGAAAAATTTAACAAAACATCTCCAAGAAGCATTATCGCAGCCTCATCACCGTCGCACTGCTTACTAACAATTGAATTTCCTATGACTAAATGACTTTTAGTATTAACATTCAAGCAATAACTTTCTTTTTCTCCGAGATATTTTATTGAGATAACTGAATCATAAACAAAATTAGAATCATAATCGATTCTCATCTTTTTCCCAAACTTCTTCATAAAAAAACTTTTGAAAATTTTATTTTTTCTATCTGACAAAAAACCTATTTTTTTAAAATCTGTAATAAAATTTGAGCCGATGATTAATTTAGTAATTTTAAATAAAGGAATATTTCTATTTTTCTTAATATAAAAATTTCTGAGTTTTGGTCCAGGTTCTTTTTCATATTCATATCTTTTTGCAAAAATTCCAAATCTTGCAAAACAAAATTCCAAATCATTTAATAATCCTTCACTCACACTATCACAGCAAACTCTTTTATCTCCTGAACTCACACTTCCATCTCCTTCAAAATAACCTCTCAAAACACAAGCCAGATTAGCTAAAGATAGATTCAGAAATAAATAAGGAATTCTCTTTTCTTTTGCAATGCTTCCTGCTTCTAAAATCTTTGTAAAAAATAAATATAAAACTCTTGAAGAAAAAGTAACCCTATCTTTTTTATTTTCTGTCTTAATAAGCCCAAAAGAATTTTTAATTGTTTTCTCGACGAACTTTCTTAGATTTTTATCTGTGGAAGAAATATAAACCTGATTCAATCCTTTTTTAGAATTTACACTTCTTGAATACCCTTCTGCAATATACAAACCAATTACTTCTAAAAGTTCTTTGCTTAGTTTAATTTTTATTGGAGTTTCAACATTATCTCTTTTAGCCGCAAGTTTTCCGGTTTCAAAAATTTTCTTTTGGATTTTTCCAGTTAAATTCAAAATAAATTTTAAAGGATAGCTGTCTCTTAATTTAAAATTTTGAAATTGTTTTTTAGAAATATCTGATTTTGAAACTGCGTTTTGAATATTCGCATTTTTTAAGATAGAATTTATTTTTCTTACCATTAAATTTTCGTCCCTTAAAAAATTGATTAAATTAATTTCATTTATATCTCTCGATGGAATTTTTATTCTTCTTGGAAGAGGTAGTTTGTCCCCGATTTTAAGACTTCGCAAATCTTTTTCTCTTCCATCAATTAAAAATTTGTGGTTTTCGCTGACTCTTAATTTTTTTCCCAACGAAGTTTTAATTTCAAACATCTTTGTTTTAAAATGTTTTGTAAAATTATTTATTTTTGATTCTTTCAGAGATTTTTCAAAACTAATTGTTTTAAAATTGTCGACTTTTTTTTCTTTTGTTCCGAATGAATCAATAACTTCAGAGGGGTTTAATTTCTCAACAAACTCTCCGATTTTAAGATTTTTCCAGAAATCTCTTTCTTTTATTGGAATATAAGTATCAGAATCAAAACAGTCTCTCCTTATTGCTGCATGCATATACGGACTTGCCAATATCCCCTGAGTATTTGAAAATCCAATAATTCTCGAAATAACCCCTGCACAATTATGCGGAGCCATGCAGACAGCAAAATGCCCAAGCAAATCTTCTTTTGTTTTAACTTTGTAAAAAGGTTTTAATCCATAAAATGATTCAAGTTCAGCGTCGACAAAATTAGCTATTTTAATAAAAACATCCTCGCCCTTTTCATCAGGAGAAACAGAGCAATTCGGAATTAAAATATCGTGCGGCATTATTTCTAAAATCTGCTCTTCATCTTTCAAATAATTTCCTTGAATATCATAATCATATCCCAGGTTTATCAAATCTTTTACACTAACTCCAATTTCTTTAGGTTTGAAATGTGTTATTGGAATTTCTGTAGCATCCATTCTTATTGTTCCGTCCTTATTTACCTGCAAATTAAATTTTGCTCTTAAAATTCCCTTTGAAAGATTTTCAACCATATGCCCTCCAGAAAAAGTTCCCCTAACTCCTTTGATTAAAATTGGAGATTTATCGACGCTGAGATTAATTTTATTCAATGCTCTTGAAAAATAATGATTGATGTCTAAATCTTGACTGCAAAAAGGAGTGCCTTCTTTTTCCAAAAATTCTTTTTTTCTTACAAAATCTTTTTCTCCAGATTCATAAAAATAATACATTTTAGTTGTTTCTTCTCCACAGTCCTCGCAAACATTGTAGATTGATTCTTTATTGCATTTTTTGCAAAACATCAACGGAAAAACACTTTTAACTCTTCCAACACCGCAAGCAGCCTGCAAGCTTCTTAATCTCCCGCCTTCAGAGCCAACAGGAAATAATACATTCGGGCTTCCAGTTAATTTCCTAAGTTTTGCTTTTTCAGGCCTTCCCATTCTCGCCCCGATAAATTCTCCGGATTTATCCTTAATATTAAATTCAGAAACAGAATTAATAAAATTCAAAACATCATTTCCTAAAGATGAAAAATCCTTGTCTAAAAATTTCTCCAAAAAATTATCCTCATTCAAAACATTCAAATCTATTCCCAAATTAGCAAACAGGGCTTTAGTGTTTTCTTTATCAACAATAACATTTTCAATAAAAACATCGTGTTCTATTCCCAGTAATTCAAGTGCTCTTTTTCCTAAATTAAATTTTTCCTGTTCATCTTTTTTATAAGGAAGAATCAATTTTTTTCCTCTGACAGAAGAATTCTTAATCCATTTTATCAATTCGAGAAATTGTTCTTTTGAAATTTCCTTCCAATAATAAATATAATTTGGATGCAAAGGAACCAAATATTTTTTGCTAATTTCAATTGCGTCGTCGATAGTTACTTCAAAAGAATTTATTTGTTTTGAAAATTCAGGAGACTTCTCTTCCAAATCTAACCGCCACCACTCTTCAACATAACCAGGCTTTATTAAAACCGAATTCCTGTTTAAAACATCGCTGAATGGAAATAAAATATCTCCAAGATAAATAATTTCTTCAACATCTGGATAAAGTTTTTTTGCTTCTTTTTGATTTTTTAATTTTTTTACGCTTCCATTATTTAATTTAGCAATCGGCCCGTCTATAGAATCACATGAAGTTATTGCGCATCCT
>CAYITA010000064.1:0-3960 GCA_964366165.1 Candidatus Woesearchaeota archaeon | reverse complement strand
TGCTGGAAGCAAAGTTGTTCCGTGCCCTTCGCAAGTGAAACTTCCTTTTTTTGGAGTTTACAATTTATTAATTTCAACTATAATAATTTTCATTATTTATTTTATCTTAAATTTTGGAAAAGAAAAGATAAAGAAAAATTGCACTCACTTCATTCGTGAATTTGATAAAAAAGAGGTAATGTAAAAACATCGTCGATAATATGATTTGCCGGATATATCTAGATTACTTTTTAATATCAAATCGCGAGTTTTACGAGCGCTAAATATTAAATAAAAAGAAAAAATGAACAAAAAAATAGTATATATTTTAATTTTTGTATTTATGATTTCTGCAGTTTCGTCAAGTTTTCAGATAGGAAATGCGTCGCATAAAATTGATTTTTCTTATGGGCCTGAAGAATTTGTAAGAGGATGGATAAATATAAGTTTGGATAAAGAGCCGGTTAATTCAGTTTTTAGTTCTTCTCTTGGAGAAAATATAAATATTATTGAATTAATAAATAAAAGTTCTGGTTTTTCAAAAACCTGTGTTCCTGTTGACTGCAGTGTTGAATTGTCGTCGGAAAACGGAGAAACATCAAAATCATATATTCTCGGGAGCATGGATTCAAAAATATTTGGAATAAAATTTGAAGGAAAAATTGTGGGAATAAATTATATAAATTTTACAATTCAGAGCAATGCTCCTGCATCGTGCGAGAATCAACTGGAAATAGATTTTCTTAATGACGGAAGCGTTGATTTGGGAAACACAAAATCAATGCCTGTTGGTTGCTCAAGCTCAAAAAGTTACGGGTGTTTTAATTTCAGCAAAACTCCGACACTTATTGCCGTTGATAGTTTCCCGAAAAAACACTGCCAAAAAATAAAATTAACAAAATCTCCTGGATTCAAAGTTGGTGCGTGGGTTAAAAAAGAATTCGGAAATAAAAATCTCACTATTGCTCTTTATGATAAATCGCGAGATGCAATTGAAGGAGCGAATTGTAAACTTCCAGACGCGCCGGCAACAGGCGGAGAAATTTATTGCAATATTAATTTTTTAAATTCCAAAGAAAAAGATTATTATGTCTGCATTTATCAGGAATCTGAAGGAACAGGATTATACAAAATAAGGGGTTATGAAGACAGCGTCGGCGGATGCGGTTTTTACGGAGACCAAAACGAAATAGCGTCCTACCAAATTTCAGCAGAGGGTTTGAGATACAACACTATCGGAACTTTGGAAATCAGCGACGATTTTCCTGAAGGAGACACTCTCGGAAACATGGCTAAAAATTACATCTGGAAAAAATACAAAAGTTATGATTGTTCTGGTGGTTGCTTGGTTCCAATAAAATTAATTTCGCAGGCATCTCAAACAGTTTTAGTACAAAATTTAAAAATTAAATATGAAACAAATTTGGGGCCGGGAATTGAATCAGACAAATTTTATGATGTTAATGAAATTCCTGCAGTTGTTTCAGCAAATTTTCAGCAGTTGAGTTTGAATAATAATTTTAAAATTCCAAAAAATTATGGAAATATTACATTTCAATTGAAATTAAACAACGAGAGTATTTTTTCTGAAAAAATATTTGTTGAGAGGGTTCCGATCATAGAATACCTTTATCCTACAACAACTGTTGCTGGAATGCCGACAGATTTTAGAGTTATATCAAATTCAAATGGAAATATTACAGATTATTTCTGGGAATTTGGCGACAGCGGAACGCAAAGAACAACAATCAATTCCGCAACGCACACTTACAACAATACAGGAAATTTCAGCCTGAAAATCACATTAACAGATAAAAACAAATTTAGTTCTTATAAAAATTTTGACATAATTGTCGGAACTCCAAAAGATGTAGCAAACAAGACACTGAGTGAAATGCAGACAAGATTAATAAAATTAAAAAGTCAGATTGCTGGATTTGAAGAATTTTATCAGAAAGGATTTAACGACATATTGGATACGGAAAATATTAATACTGCAATAAAAGATTTGCAAAGAGATTATAGTCAGGCAAAAAACGAGCAGGATTATATTGCTGTAATGAAAAAAATTGTGGTTTTGGAAGTTCCTGAATTAATTGAAGAAATCAGAACCGCTGAATCTATTTCATTTCTTCCAACAAAAGAAGAAATTAATTTGGACGCTTTGAAAAACGTCGTCGGCGGAAATTATGATGCGAGCGAAGAGGATGACTACAAAAATGCTGTTCTTGCCTGGAATCAAAAAAATATGGAAACAAAAATTTCGTTCAAGGAATTCAGCGCAAGATACAATAATGAAAACAGAGCATTCATAAGATTTTTCAAAATTAAAAGCGAGGAAAAAGAAACTTTGAATTATGATTCTTATTGGATAATTAAAAATCTTGAAAAAATGACTTTCGGGGAGAATTATCTCGAAAGCGAAAACTCTGGCTATACAAATATTCGATTGAAAGACGCATCGAATACAATAGAATTTTACACAATCGAAGATGTTGATTTTTCTAATCTGCCGTTGTTTATTTCTCCTGAATTCAGCAGACTTACAATAATAAAAGGGATTAATCCTGATGTTTCAGGCAAGAAATTCAAATGGAGTTTGTTTGTGTTTATTTTATTTATTATTTTATTAACTGCATTTGTGTTATACATAATTTTGCAATTGTATTACAAGAACAAATATGAAAAACATTTATTTGGAAACAGAAATGAATTGTTTAACATTATTGCCTACATAAGCAACGCAAATAAAAAAGGAATAATAGACAAGGAAATCGAAGGAAAGTTAAAAAAATCTGGTTGGAATTCTGAGCAGATTTCATATGCTATGAAAAAATACGGGGGAAAAAATACTGGAATGTTTTTTGAAATTCCTGTGGAAGGAGTTTTGGCTAAAATATCTGGCTGGTTTAAGAAAAAACCTGTTCAGAAAACAGATAATAAATTTCCTCTAAATTTTGGAATGAGAAAGGGATTTTGAATTTTAAAAATAATAATAAATCACATGTTAAGTCAACCTTGAAACTTAACATGTTTAAAAGAAAAATTGCTCGCTTCGCGAGATATTGAGAAAATTAATAATGCAAAAACATCGTCGACAAAAATGATAAAAGGCTTTTCTTCGATTACTTCAATATATTAATCTCACGAACGAAGTGAGTGCAAATGTAAAGTTATGAAATTGACGTAACATCACACAAAACTTTAATAAACCTCTATTTATATTTTATATTAGGGGAAGAAAATCAGGAAGATTTTCTACCTCTCAAACACAGGAAGTGTTCAAGATGAAAAAAAATAAGAAATTTTTTTGCCTCGTTAAAAACAGGAAGTTTTTAAGATGATTAAAATTTTCAAGAGCTTTTTCAGAAGAATTTTTTCAAATATGTTCAAACGCAAGAGCGACATAAAGCTTGGTTTTTATGGGCCGCCAAATGCCGGAAAAACAAGTCTGGCTAACAGAATCTGCAAGGATTGGACTGGAGAAGAAATTGGAACTGTCAGCAAAATTCCGCACGAAACAAGAAAAGTTCAGTTTAAAGAAAAAGTGGAAATAGATTACAAGGGCAAGAAAATGGTTTTCAAAATGATTGATACTCCTGGAATTGCGACTAAAATTGATTATGAAGATTACTTAAAATTCAAGGTAAGCAAAAAAGAAGCGAAAAAAAGAGCAAAAGAGGCGACGCAAGGAGTTATAGAATCTATAAAATGGCTTGACGACATGGATATGGTTGTTATTGTTTTAGATGCTACTGAAAATCCTTATAATCAAGTTAATATTACAATAATCGGAAATCTCGTCGCGAGAAAAATTCCGGTGCTGATTGTCGCGAACAAAGTTGATTTGACAAAAGCAGATGTAAAAAAAATAGAATCGGCTTTTCCTGAATATGAAACTATTGGAATAAGCGCGAAATATGGAAAAAATCTTGAGGAATTTTACGAATCAATATTTAAATTAGGCAAGAAATTATGAAA
>CAYITA010000063.1:0-4075 GCA_964366165.1 Candidatus Woesearchaeota archaeon | reverse complement strand
TTCCCAATCCAAATTTCAATGTCACTACCCTGCAATACCAGGGAAGGAATAATTTTTATTTGCTCTGGCTTGAATCTCTCGTCAGAAAAAAGTTTTTTGAAAAGATGCAAATCTTTTTTTACATTGCTTCCAGGCAAACCAGGCATAATATGATAACCGACTTTGAATCCAGCGTCCTTCAGTTTCTTCGTCGCTTCAGCAACACCTTTTACAGAATGTCCTCTCTTGATTTTTTTGTAAATTTTGTCGTCGATAATCTGCACTCCAAGCTCAACCCGCGTCGCCCCGAACTCTCTCATTCTGTCAATATCCAAAACATCAGGACGCGTTTCAATGCAAAGCGCGACACACCTGTGTTTTGTTTTTTCATTTAATTTTTGTGCGTCGCTTAGAGTTTTAGAAATTTTCCCGTTCAATCCGTCGTAGCATCCCTTGACAAATTCATACTGAAACTTCGTCGGATATTCAAGAAAAGTCCCGCCCATAATTATCAATTCAATTTTTTCTGTCGGATGATTCATCGCCTCGAACGCTTCAATTCTCGCCTTAACCTGCTTGAAAGAATCATAATCAACTTCTCGCGCCCGCATAACAACAGGACTTTTCGGCGTATAACTCTGCGGAACATCCAGCGACGGACAATAAACACAGCTTCCATGATTGCATTTTCTCGGTGGCAACATCACAGCAACAGGAGTAATTCCTGAAATTGTCTTCGTCGGTTTTCTGATTTCGTTTTTATGAGGAGGGAACATATAAATTTCAGAAAAAGATAATTTTTAAATTTACCCGCTAAAGATAACCATGCCGTTCTTTCCAGTGAGCATTAAATTCTCCATTCCTAAACTCATCCTGTCTTGCTCTCTCTTCAGATTTTCTTTCATTAATTGCTTGGTTTTTATAACCTTTTTTAATTAATTCCAATCTAGCATCTAACTCAGTTTCTGTTTTTGCATCACCTAAAACCAAACTCGACAAATCTTTCATGTCTTCAGAAACCCAGCAAAAAATTCTTCCTCCAACACCATAATTTTCTACACTGACTTTTTTTGGCTGTATCCAAAGAAAACCATTAAAAACATAACCAGGATTTCTTTTTTCCAGTAATTTTTCATCAACTGAAAATCTGTTTGCTCGTGCTTCAAAGAAATATTTACCTCCTTCACAACCAACAAACTGAAAATCAACAGGTTCATCTCTGAATTTATATGTAAAAAATAGCGCCCCTTCTTTTTTATCAAATATAATAGCCTGAGAAATATTAAGAAAATCTCCCATATCAATGCATCCTATCTCATCAAAAGTAATTCCTTTTGCTTGACTTTCCTCAGCCATAATAAACAATAAATCCAATTCTTTAAAAACAATTCTATATTTTACTATATATATGAATCAGCAACAAGTCTGGAATTCCATCGCACCAGAATGGTATGAATACAAAACTCATCCATCAAAAGAAGTTGAAAATTTTCTCAAAAACAAAAAAGGAAAAATTCTGGACTTGGGAAGCGGTGCAGGAAGGCATTTGATAAAAACAAAAGGAAAACTTTATCTTGTTGATTTTTCAGAGGAAATGATTAAACTCGCAAAAAAGAAAGCAAAAAAAGAAAACATCAATGCTGAATTCTCCGTCGCTGACGCGACTAAACTCCCATTCGAGGACAATTTTTTTGACTCTGCTATTTGTACACATGTATTATATTGTATAAAAAGTTCTAAAGCAAGAGAAAAAGCTATCAAAGAGTTATACAGAATTATGAAATTAAATTCAGAAATCCTGATATCAGTTTGGGATAAGAACTCCAAAAGATTTAATAAAAATTCAAAAGAAATTTATATAAAATGGACAGATAAGGGGGAAAGATTTTATTATTTGTTCGATGAAAAAGAAATCAATGATTTATTCAAAAAAGTCGGTTTCAAAATAATCAAAAAAATTGATTCAAAAGTAAATATCACTTTTATTGCAAAAAAATGAAAGAAGAAATAGACAGATTAAAAGAATTATTAATTAATTCAATAAATAAAAACATCAAAAATGAAAAGATGGGGTTGCTTCTTTCGGGAGGGCTGGATTCAAGCATAGTAGCCTATCTGCTTAAGATTACAAAACACAAATTCATATGCTATGTTGTAGAAATAAATAATTCGAATTTTAAAAATTCAGAAGATATAATATATGCAAAAAGGTTGGCAAAAGATTTAGGATTAAAATTAAGGATAATCAAAATAGAAGATGATAGAAAAATTGAAAGGGAATTGAAAATTGTTTTAAGTCTGATTAAAAAAGCAGATGCCGTGAAAGTGAGTATCGCACTTCCGATTCAATTTGCGTTAAAACAAGCAAAAAAAGATGGCTGCAAATATATATTTTATGGAGGAGGATGTGACTCAATTTTTGCAGGATTCAACAAACACAAACAATCCGCAGATATAAACAAACAATGTTTAGAAAGCTTTCAAGAATGCAAGGAGAAAATAAAAATAAGAGAGATAAAACTGGCAGATCATAATAAAATAAAATTAATATTTCCGTTTCTTGATAAGGAACTTGTAAAATACGCATTAAAAATTCCAGGAGAATACAAAATAAAAGATAATGTTGAAAAATATATCTTGAGAAAGACCGCAGAAAACATAGGGCTTCCCAAATATATAACCATGAGAAAAAAGAAAGCAATACAATACAGTTCAAATTGTCAAAAATCATTAAAAAAATTGACAAAAAGAAGAGGATTCAAAAAGATAAAAGATTACTTGAAATCTCTGCATTATAGGTAATATTGTTTTTACGGCGGAGAAATAACTGATATTTTATATAATTCACATTCAAGATAGTTTTCTGATTTTAATTTTTCCGGGACCATATTTAATTTTTTTAAAATTTCAGGAACATAAGTTAAAGGGTCGCAAATATCTCTTAAAAAATAACTTAACAGAGGATTACGAAATTTTCTAAAATTTGCTAATTTCGGACAATCATCTAATTTTGGGCATGTATTTTTTTCCATAAATTTTCTATTTTATTATCCTATTTAAATATTTCTATGTTCAATCACTTGCCTTTGGCTCGCTAAAAATTTACTGCTCCTCACGTCGCAGTTATAAAAATTAGCCAATAAGAAAAAACAAGATTCAAAGATTTATCCTCGACAATTACCCACTAACTAATTCTTCAGTGGAGAAATCTGACGAAGTCGATTTCGTAGCATATCCATTTGCGAATGGAGTGAGCAAGTAAATTCACTCTCCCTTTTTCACAATTTTCATCATGTCAAAAAAACTCTTTTTCTCAAAATCAATTATTTTCTTTTCACCGACGTCAATATTGAACTTGATAATCCCCATTCCTGAAATAAAAACAGTTCCAATAAGAAAATCTTTCCCATTTAGTTTTTGCAACGACATAAGAATTTTCTGTATTTTATTCTTGATATTATCATCGAACATTCTGCTTTCAATCATTTTCTCAATCTCTCCAAAATCAAAATCACATTCCAAAGAAATCTCCTCAGGTGTTTTATTGTCGATTATTTCAATCTCGACTTTTTTGCAATCTTCCTCCAGCTGAAAACTGAAGATTTTATCATTTTGTTTATTATCACTTGATTTAATTAGTTCGCTTTGCTCATTATTAATTGCTTCAAATTCGACGCTGTCAGGATTTTTAACTAAAGAATTTTTTATCGACTTAACAGATTTTTCAAACGAAGAACTTGGCGAAGCCAGTTCCGAGTCATCAATTTCTGAGCCGTTAGGCGAAGACGATTTAGGGGTGGGCGGTCGGGGCTTTGTGGTGGCGGGGCTTGGATTTACACTCGGCACAAAAAAGTCAAAATGTTGCTTGTTATCTTTCCCCTCTCTGTCAATCACAAAAAAACCAGAACACAAATACGCTTTCGGATTTTCTTTCCTGAATTTTTCAAAATTCTCCGACGCCTGCAATTTCTCGAGATAAAATTGGAGTTTCATCTTTTGTAAATCCTCCCTCGTTTGTCTAAAATTCTTATTAGCAATATTTTTTTTTCAAAATTAACATCTATTAAAAGTCGGTAATCACCAATTCTTAATTTAT
>CAYITA010000062.1:0-4081 GCA_964366165.1 Candidatus Woesearchaeota archaeon | reverse complement strand
AATGTAATGCTGACAGGAACAGGCAATGTTGTTGGAGCAATTGATGAATCTGCAAGCCAAAGAACTGGAATTACTGGAGGAATTTCTCCTGATGAAGAAATGAGTTTCCTAAGTTATGTTAAAGACAGCAAATTCATTTATGTTTTCATTCTTGTAATTTTTGGAGCAATGATATTAATTGCAATTGAAAGAAAATACCGCAAAAAAGCGAGAGGGTAAATTTGAAATTTTAGATAGTTGAATTCATAATTTTAAAATTGCGCTCGCTAAAGCTCGTGATATTTTTGTTGAAGTAATCCAAATCTTTGATAATAAACTAATAAAGTTATTTCTACATTACTTAAATTTATTAATCTCTTAAAATAATAATTTTTATTTGTAAATAGAAACATTTTAAATACAATTATTTCTTGATTTTATTGTGGCTAAGCCCTGGTAGCTCAGCCTGGATAGAGCATTAGCCTTCTAAGCTAAGGGTCACAGGTTCAAATCCTGTCCAGGGCATTTTATTTTAAGAATATTTAAAAATTAATTTCTGCTGATACATTGATGAAAGAGACAGAGAAAGTTTCCATAGTCAAATGCAAAACTTACAATCAATCAGAAGTTGATTTTTCCGTCGATAAAGCATTGAATCTCGCTGGAATTGAAATTCCAAAAAATAAAAAAGTTTTGATAAAGCCAAATTTAGTTGTATGGAATTTAAAGCATCCTGAAGCAGGTTTAACCAATCCCACAATCATCGAAGCTGTCTGCAAAAAACTGAAAAAAAATAATTGCAAAATTTTTATCGGTGAGTCTTCTTTTATGGATACAGATGTCTGCTTTAAAAAATCCGACGTTGAAAATATTGCGAAAAAATACGACGCAAAGATAATTATTTTTGAGCAGGATAAATTAGTTACAATAAACGATAAAAACGCAAAAGTTTTGAAAAATTTCAAGGTTTCAAAAACTCTGAGGGATATGGATTTAATTATTAATATTCCAAAATTAAAAACTCATCAGCTTGCAAAATTTACTGGTGCAATAAAAAATCTTTATGGATTAATTCCCGGAGGAATGAAGCAAACCCTACATAAAAAAGCCCAGAGTGAAAAAATGTTCTCGAAACTTCTCGTAGATGTTTATCAAAATTTCAAACCGCAGATTAATATAATGGATGGTGTTATTGGAATGGAAGGAAATGGACCCACGTCGGGAAAACCTGTTGAATCTGGCTATATTCTTGCTTCAAAAAATTCTATAAGTTTAGATATTGCCTCAAGCAAATTAATTGGCTACAATCCAAAAAAAATTTATTCGATTAAGGAAGCAGTTAAAAGAAATCTTGGAAGTTTTAAATTTGAAATTGCTGGAATGAAAAAAATTCCGAATTTAAATTTTGAAAAACCAATTGTCGTCGGAATTTTTAATAAAATTGTTTCAGGTTATTTTAAGGAAAAGCCAATTGTTGTCGACGAGAAAAAATGCATTCAATGCGGAACTTGCATGAAAAAATGCCCGGCGAAAGCAATATCTATGAATCCTTATCCAATTATCAATAGAAAAAAATGTATTAGATGTTTTTGCTGTATGGAAATTTGCTCTGAAGATGCCTTAAGTTTGAAAGAATAAATCTTATATATGGTTAATATTTCTTTATTTTATTATATGCGCGGGTGGCACAGCGGCTACTGCGGAAGCCTGCAGAGTAAAAAGAACCTACGGTTCTTCTTACGACATCTCCCTTAAGTTTGTTATGGGATAGAAAGCTTCTTTTCCCGGGTTCGAGTCCCGGCCCGCGCTTTAAGACGAGAACCCGAGGGTTCGACGAGGAATCTCGTGGTAGAAAAATAATCCATAAATTTCGTGCGAGATTTCGAGCTTCCCGGCCCGCGCTTTTGAAAAATAAAATAAATCGTAACTCAATTGCTCGCTTCGCTCGATATTGATAAAAATTAGTATATGTGAAACATCGGCGAGGATAATTTTTTAAATTTTGTGGCCCTAAAAATCCTTAGATTTTCACAACATCCAAATCATTAACAAGATAAGAATTTTTAAATATTTTTCTTGCCTGAGTTAAAAGTTTTTTCGGATTTTGCTCGTATCTCTGGCTGATATGAGTTAAAATTAATTTTTTGGATTTGGATTTTTTTGCGATTTCAGCTGCCTGAGCAGAAGTTAAATGCAAATGTTCCTCGGCTTTGTCTTTTAATTCAGAATCAAAACTGCTCTCGCAAATCAGCAAGTCAGAATCTTTGACAAACGGAATAATTTTTTGATTATTTTTTGTATCCAAAACAAAAGAAACTTTCAGAGAATCCTGCATATAAGTTAAATTTTTCGCCAGAAATTTTTTATCATTGTAAATAATATCTTTTCCTTCTTTTAATTTTTTAATCAAAGGCCCTTCAGGCAATCCGGATTTTTTCAATTTAATTTTATTTATTCTAATCTGTCCTTTTTTTACAAAAGTGTAGGCGTTTGTAGGAATGCCATGCTGCATTTCTTTGGCTTCCAAATAAAAATCCTTGCTTTCAAAAAATTTTCCCGAAACTTCCTCGACGGCAATTTCAAAATTTCTCTGAAAATTAAAAACTTTCAATAAATCCCTCACAAATTCTTTTGTATGTTTTGGCCCATAAATGTATAATTTCTTATTATAACCGGACAAAGACAGCGTCTGCAAAAAACCCGGAATTCCCAAAACATGGTCGCCATGCCAGTGCGTGATTAATAATCGCGTAACTTTTCCAGGATTAATTTTCGCTTTTCTAAATTGTCTCTGCGTTCCTTCACCGCAATCAACTAAAATATTTTCAGATTCGTAGCTAAGCAAAATTGCTGTATGATTTCTTTTAATGCTCGGCATTTGGTCCGCAGTTCCAAGAAAAGTTATATTTATCATAAATAATAAAAGAAAAAAGAGTTTAAGAATTTATTGAAATGTGCATGAGATTATTTTGAAGAGAATAATAAAATTATTCGCTTCGCTCGAATTAAGATTAAATAAGCAAAAAACCATCAGTATTATCTATAAACTATTTAATTAAATTATCAGATTTATCGTCGAGAATTTAGATTATTTATACTTCTCTCATCAATCTCGAGGCAAGCCGTGCAATCTCACGAATGTCGCTTCAATACTTATTCGAGTGAGATTATGAGTAGAGCAATTATTCATTATAAATTTTTACCACTCTTTTCTAAAAATTAAAACAGTTAAATATATATATATATATTTCCATTTTAACTCGGAGTTTAATTTAATTAAACTTTTAAAAAGGTGAAAGGAGGTGAAAAATGAAAACAAATGAATGGATTGTAGGGGTAATTGTGATGGTGATTATTTCTGTTATCATATCATTAATTACTGCTAATATCGTCGGTAAAAGTCCATTGCTTTCACCAACAATCTATCAAAGCACAGAATACCAAATTTTAAATAACAGCAGAATGCTTATTGGGAAAATTGTAACAAGTACAGATGGAAAAAGTTTCGCTTTGATTAATCGCATAAGAGGAGACATAAAAATTACTAGCGACCGTATTTTAATGAATGGGAGTGTATTAATAAATGGACAAAAAAGTGTGACAACTGATTGTAACATTAGGAGTGATCTTCTTGTAATTGGTGATAATATAATCCTTAGAGAAAGAGAAACAATAACATTATACCATGGTAATGATAGAAGTTATGATGTTAGTACTGACTTTATTAGTAGCTCAGCAGTTAGATTAAAGGTCAATGGAGAATTAACAAATTCACTTTCTGTTGGAGAAAGTTGGGTGTTTTTAGATAACCTAAAGGTTCAAATTAATCAAATTACTTCTCAGGGTTATGCTGGTAGTTCTAAAATTGTTAACTTCAATCTTTATGCTAATAATTTAGCCCTATCTTGTCCATAATTTAACTTTTTTCCTTTTTTCTTTCTTTTTTTTCTGTTCTCCTCGTTCCACTACATTTAACCTCGCAGAATTCTGGGTGCGAAATCAACCAAAAAACGCTTATTTTCTTTTTGCTTTAACATTCACGAAGTTAAAAAAGAAAATTCAGAGAAATTTCGTTAGAAATTTGTCTTTATTCTTTTTTTAA
>CAYITA010000061.1:0-4225 GCA_964366165.1 Candidatus Woesearchaeota archaeon | reverse complement strand
CACAACTCTTAAAAACCAAAATAATATAATATTTCTATGACTAATTTAGAAGTTGGAGACATAGTTTTATGCACCGTCGACAGAATAGTCGGAACAATTGTATTTGTAAAAATAGACGGAGATGGCGAAGGAAGCATTATATTAAGCGAGATCGCACCTGGAAGAATAAGAAATTTGAGGGATTATGTTGTCCCAAAAAAAAGGATTGTCTGCAAAGTATTAAGAATCTCAAAAGACAGGGTGGACCTTTCATTAAGGAGAGTTACATTAAAAGAAAAAAAAGAAGTATTAGAACAGGAAAATCAGGAAAAAAGTTACAAAAGCATTCTAAAAACAATCCTCGGCGAAAAAGCTGAAAAAATAATAGAAGAAATTTTAAAAGAAAAAGAAATTTCAGAATTTTTGCAGGAAGCAAAAGAAAATTCCAAAAAACTCGAAAAGCTCGTCGGTAAAAATGATTCTGAAAAAATATTGGAAATTTTAAATACCCAAAAACAAAAAAAATTCATTGTGAAAAAAGAAATTCACATGAAAATAATCAAGCCAAATGGACTGGAGTTGATTAAAAAAATCCTCAATACAAAAGAAGCAGAAATCAGGTATATTTCTGGCGGGAAATATTCAATAAAAAAAGAATCCAAAGATTTGAAATCCGCAGACAATAAATTAAAAGAGATACTTCTTGAAATAGAAAAAGAAGCAAAAAAATGCAACGCAGAAGTTAGCATTAAGTAGAAGTAAATGACAAATTTTTATTTTTCCGAGGGAAAAAAATCACAACGAAAAACTTAAAAACCTAATTCAATCCATAAAGTTATGAAACAAAAAGAATCAAAAGAAAATTTTAAAGTCATTTTATTGGGAGTCATATATGACCCAAAAAACAAGAAAATCTTAATCGGAAGAAGGGAAAACGACCCTTATATCAAAGAATTAACATGGTGCTTTCCAGGAGGATTTTTAAAAGGAGAAGAGGACTTGGATAAAGCACTTAAAGAAAAAATAAAAGAGAAAACAGGATATGAAGTAAAAAATCTTGGAACAATTTTTTCAAAGACATACCCTGAAAAAAAGGACTTCTTGGCAATTTATTTTTTATGTGAGGTCTTCAAAGGAAGAGAAAAACCAGGAAAAGATTTTGTTGAATTAAAATGGGTTTCACCAGAAAAAGTTGAAGAACATTTCACAACCTCTTTTCATTCAAGATTGAAAGAATATATTTTGAGCTTGAAATGATTCTAATTATTCTCTATTCTTTATAGATTAATTATAATGGTAAACAAACGAGCACCTCCCGGCAAAACTCCAGTTGATGATCCGACAGGCCAATTGAATAAACACTGGTCAGATTTATACAAAAAGTATAGACAATCATACGGCCTCTCACACTCCGCAAGTCTGGAACGGATCGCTAAGGATCATTCTGTTGCTCGCAATACGGTGGCTTACCATCTGTTCCCTGATTTTCGACGTAGACATCTTGAAAGAAAAAAAGGCAAATCTCGCTTTAGGAATAGTCCAGAATATCGAGTCAGGGATGCAGCCAGAATGCATGTTAATAATAATATCCTGCACTATCTTCAGAATGCATTTGAAAAAGCTGACTATCACCCCCTTTCGATCGATGATATTCGAGTCCGAATACGCGACATTATTTTTGAAAGCAAAGGTGTTGAATACTTACCTCGTGGACAATCCCTCCTTCGTCGGATCGAGCAGTACGAAAAATCAACCGGTAAAAAACTTATCGAAAAAATATCAGACGAACCTTTATATAAACTATTTTAGAAAAAATAATAACAAAATAATTCAATTTTCCATTAACGATTTTTAATCAATCCTGCGGGGTTACGAGCGACAATTTTTAAATCAAATAATCTTCCAGAAATTATGAAACTCAAAAAATGCAAAATCTGTAATTCTTACACATTAAAAGATATTTGCCAAAAATGCAAATCACCTACGGCAAATGCGCATTATAAATTCGTCCAACCAAAACTATCTCCCAGTAAAATTAACTAAAGAACTTTCTGGTTTAACAGGAATTATAATCATCTTCTTGATTTCTTCGAGTTCTTGATTGAACTTAATTTTATTAACTTCCTCATTAAGCTTAGATTCAAGTTTCTTTTTGTCAAGAGGTTCAATTAATTTATAAAATTCAGTTTTAGTCATAACAGAATCCCTCTCTGCATATTTTATATACTTATAATCTTCATAAAGGGAATTATTCGAACTAGCGCACGCAGTAGTCAGAGATAATACAATTGCCAATTTTCGCAAATATTTTGAAATCATTTTAAAATAATTTTTTCTGTTCTTCTTCTAATTGAGCTTCTCCATAAACTCCATCATAACCGGGCTTGACTTTGATTTTTCCTTCCCTGTTTTTCAAAATCAGCTCAACCAGTTTATTTTCAACATTAGAATTTATAAATTTTTCTCTTGAAACATCCAGCAGAACGTTAAATTCATTTCCAAATTCTTTGATTAAATTATTATAAATCTCCCAAACTTTTCTGCTTTGCATCCCATTTCCCGTCGACAAAGCAATTATCTCATGTAGAGGCAGAATTTTATAAAATTGTTTTTTTAATTTGTGATTGCTTTCTTTATTGGCAAGTATTTTTACCCTGCTGTCAACCCCTATAATCAAAGATTTTTTGCAAACAGGACAAATCCCTTTCAGTTCTTCAGTTTTTTCAGGAGAACATGAAAAATCACAAATTCGATGTCCGTCAAAATGATACTTCCCATAAGCAGGGTCTGTTTCAATTGTAGCGACAAAACTGCGATTTCTGATTTGCTGGATAATTTCCTGATACGAATTTGCTTTTTCAAAAATAGTTGCTTCTCTTCCTAGACGAAAAGGCCAGAAACTATGCGCATCTGAAAAGCTCACAATTGCCTTGTCTTCCAATTCTTTTATTTTCCAGTTCATTTCAGGGTCGCTCGACATTCCTGTTTCAATTGCATGTATATTTTCAAATTGTTCTTTGAAACACTCTTTCAAACTATCAAAACCAGAACTGCTTCCAAAAACTCCAAACCAGGGCGTCCAAATATGAGCAGGAATTATTTCAATCTCCGTCGATATTTTCATCATTTCTCTGACAAACTCGTCCCCAGGAATTTTAAAAATCGGGCGTCCGTCATAGTCCCTTCTTCCTTTTGTGTCAAGATAAGAATTAATTTTCTCAGCAATTTTAATATTCGGAACTAGAATAACAAGATGAATTCTTCTTCCTTTGTCTTGAGTATACATCAATGAAACTTCCCCGGAAATTATAAAAGGAAAATCCTGATAATAATAAAATCCTTTTTCTTCTCTTAATTTTTTAATTTCTTCAAACCATGCAGGATGAGTAAAATCACCTGTGCCAAGCAAATTCAGCCCTTTTATTTTTGCCCATTTCACCAAATTCTCGAATGTAATATTCGAACTGCAGGCTCGCGAAAACCGAGAATGTATATGCAAATCAGCAATCATTTTATTTTCCATTCATAAAAATTATAAATAAAAGAAGTTAAATAGTTTATTGTCTTCAAAATTATGCCCTTATAGTTCAATGGATAGAACGCATCGTTGCGGAGATCATAATTACGCAAAATCGATGTAATCGGGGTTCGAATCCTCGTAGGGGCATAAGCAAAAATCACTAAATTAAAAGAATAAAATTAACCAAAGAAAAAGATCCTATTATTTCCTCTTCTTAACAGAAACACCAATTATTGCCAAAACAATTACAATTCCTATTACAATCCATAACCAAGTTAAATCGCTCTTTTCAGCCCCTGTTGTTCCTGTTCCACCCGTTGCATTAGTACCAGCAGTAACTTCCCCACCAGTAGTTGAAACAGCTCCAGCTCCTTCTGGGATTGCTTCAGATATTTTCTTAATTGTAACATCTGCTTTGCTATTTGCTATTGAATTCAACTTTACATAAATGTCGTAGACACCGTCTGCTGAAACATCTACTTTAACATCTTCACCAACTTCTAAATTAACACTAACAGGATCGCTTGCAATTTCAATAATTGCTGATGAAGTTGTTAGAGATTTAACTCCGACGTGATGAGTTGTAGAACCAGATGTAACTTTTACTCGTTCATTTGCTTTCAATTCTTTAGTATAACCTTCAGCCAAATCTGCTACTGGAGCAATATAAGTCATTGTCCAAGTTGTTGCTGTACCTACTGCTGCACTTCCTCCGCCTGAAGAAGA
>CAYITA010000060.1:0-4597 GCA_964366165.1 Candidatus Woesearchaeota archaeon | reverse complement strand
CACCCAAACTTCTCTTCAAAACCAAAAATTCTTTTACTCTTCCTAATTTGTCATATAAATCCAAAAGTTTTTTCTTGATTTCTTCTCTTTCTGCTGGAGTAATATTCGTTTCCAAAAGTTTTTCATAAATTCTAACTGCATTTGCTCGTCGGAGTTCTTTTTCATAAACCCCTGCCTGCCTCTTATAAAAATCTTTTATCGCAAGAGAGATTTCATTTCTTTCTCTTGCGTTCGCCTGTGTCATTGCATTTTTTACAGCTTCGTCAGCGCGTTCAAACAGCCCTGCCTTAATATACAATTCTGCTTCTTTAGTATAATGTTTTATTTTTTCTGAAAAAGATGAAGAGTAAATTGAAAAATTGTCGTGCATTTTCGCAGCCTCGTTAAACATGCTTTTTTTTTCATAAATGTCAGCGAGAATTAACACAACTTCTTTTCGAATATCTATCGGCAAATCGTCTTTCAAAAATCTCGTCAAGTTGTCAATTCTCACAAAATCTCCTTTTCCAATTAATTCATTATCAATCTCCGCTTTTGTCATTCCTTTATGCAGCATAAAAATACGATTGATAATGGGTATTTAAAAATTGTTGTTCGGAATTAAATAGCTCGCTTCAAAGTCGCGAGAGATTGATAAGGGAAAATAAGTAGTGGGAGAAACTACTTATTATCAGATTATATATTCGTCATTAAAAAAATATTTTCTCGCACTACTTAATTAAAGAAAATCTGCGACGAAGGAGTGGTAATTTTTAATTTCCCGACGGGATTTTATAATCCCTTGCCCAAATAATGTTTCTCTCTTTCACTTAATTGATTTAATATCATTGCGCTATCTTGTTGAACTTCTATTTTATCTTTTTTATTTATGTCCAAAAAACCTTCTTCAATTTTATCATCCAATTTTTTTTCTAATTCTCCAATTTTTTTATCTTGAGAAAAACTAATCACGCATCTTTTGTATAATTCTCCGAGGGCATAAAGAGCAACGCACCCCAAAATTACACCAGTATTTCTTTCTTCATGTGGTTGAGTAAATTCTCCGATTGCTCCAAATAAACCAACTGTTTTTAATCCAGTAGAAAATAAAATATTATAAAATTCTTTTCTCATTTTATTTTTCCTCAAACTCTCTTTACCTTTTCAGAATTATTTATTTATTCTTCCTTCATAAGATAATTCAGCCAAATCCTGATATATAACTTCCATATCCTCTAAAATAACTTTGCATATTCTTAGATTATTGTGCTCTGAATTTCGCTCGCTAAAAGATAAAAATAAATTACCATAATCTCCAACCTTAAATTTTTTAAATCCGGGTAAGTCAAGCAAATCCAATGTTCTCCATTCTTCTCCGACAGTGCTTTCAAGCGCATTTAATGTTTCTTGAATTTCAGGCATTTCTATTGCTTTCTTGACTATTGCAGTAATATCTTTTGAAACTTCATATAATTTTACACCCCATTTTGTTTTTCCTTCTAATTCTTCATATACAACTCCCTTGTGAGAAATTATTTTTTTCCCAGATTGCTGAAATAATTCTAATATTTCTCTGGGCATTGGTTCACTCCCTACTTCTTTTAATTTTTTTTCAATATAACTTTTTGATGATGAACTTCTAATTATTGCAGGAATTTCCAATCTTTCAAATCCTATAATATAAATTAAAGGAAAATCTTCTAATCTTTCAAATTTTCTTTCACAGTGCGGACATTTTTCCATTTTATTTTTCTCCTTGAATATTCTTAGGAACATAATTTTTTTCAGCTTGAGGAATTTCAAATCCTCTTACTCCATCTTTCACACTATAAACTCTGCCATCTTCAAGTGTAAAAGAAGTTTCATGATTTAGATAATTTTCATTTGTTCTTAATACGGTTATTTGATTTCCTTTTGAATCTAAAACCTCTAATCTGTATTTACTCCAACCTTGTTCTGTCCAAACTTCTTGAGTAAGTCTAATTGTTACAGGCTCTTTTGTTGTTCTTTCAGCTAATAGAACTTCTTTTCCTGTATTGCGAGGCATATTCTCACAAGCTACAGAAACCAGTAATCCTAATCCGGTTAAACCCATTGCAATTCTTTTTCCTAATGTTTTTGTTTGCATTTTTATTTTTCTTGAAAATAGAATAAATATTTAGTTTAAAAACTTTTCTATGTTGTTGTTCTTTAATAGAAGTAATATTTTTTTGAATTTATTTCTTTTCAGTAATTTCAATGCACATTCCAGCAGCGACGGTGTTTCCTGCATCTCTCACGGCAAATCTTGATGTGAATGGATTTTCTTTTTGAGTTTCCAAGCATAAATGTCCTTGAGGACGGATTTTAACCTTAGCAACATCTCCGTTTTTCAGGAAATCCGGATGCTCTTGAATAACTTCCATTGTTGCAGGATTAATTTTAGCAATCAATTCTGTAAATTGGCAAGGAACTTGCGCAGTGTGAATATGGAATACGGGTGTGTAGCCTTTTGCAAGAACAGTTTGGTGATTTATAACAGTAATAATTCCAATAAATTCTTTTACAATTGGTATTGGATGTGACGCCTCGCAGATAACATCTCCTCTCGCAATATCTTTTTTTCCAACTCCTCTTATATTTACACCAACATTATCTCCAGCCACAGCTTCTGGAAGATTTTCATGATGGGCTTCAATAGTTTTAATTTCACCTTCGATGCCTTCTCCGGTTCTTCCTGGAAGAATTTTAACTTTCATTCCTTGTTTCATAATTCCAGTTTCAATTTTTCCAACAGGAACAGTTCCAATTCCAGTAATTTCATAAACATCCTGGACAGGCATTCTCATCGGCAAATTAGTTGGCAGTTCTGGTTCAGGGAATAAATCAAATTGCTCCATTATTGTCGGCCCTTTATACCATGGCATTTTATCTGATTTCTTAAGAATATTATCCCCTTTTAATCCAGCGCAAGCAATATATGCTGCTGGTTTTACTCCAACTTGCGCAAGCAATTTTCCAACTTCTTCTTTTATTTTATTGAATTTTTCTTCTTTGTATTCAACTGCGTCCATTTTATTAATAGCGACAGCAATATTTCTAACACCCATTGTTCTTAACAACCACAGATGTTCTGTTGTTTGCGGCTGAACTCCTGACGGAGCAGCAATAACTAAAAATGCAGCATCTGCTTGAGAAGCACCAGTAATCATATTCTTAACAAAATCTCTGTGCCCCGGCGCGTCAATGATTGTGATTTGAAATTTATTAGTCATAATTTTTCTGTAAGCCAATTCAATTGTAACTCCTCTTTCTCTTTCTTCTCTTACTCTGTCCATAATATAGGCAAATTCAAAACCAATTTTCCCGTGCTTTTCAGCCTCTTGTTTAAGCTTTGTCATTTCCTGTTCTGAAACTGCGCCAGAATCGAATAAAAGTCTACCTACACAAGTTGATTTTCCAGCATCAACATGCCCTACAAAAACAACATTCATGTTTTTCTTTTCTCTTGCCATCTTAAAAACTTCCTGTTTTTGAGAGATAGAAAATTTTCCTAATTTTCTATCTCCGAAGATTGCAATGCAATCGAGGTTTATAAAATTTCTTTTTAGAAAATTTTAATGTAAGATTTAATAAAAAATTTAGTTTAAAAATCTTTCGATTTATATTTTGGATTTTTAACTCATTAAATTTTAAGAATTAAGAAAATTTAAGATTTAAAAAACTTTTTGGTTTTGAATTTTATTAACAAAATGAATTATAAAAAATTGTTCCTCTCTACGCTCGTCAGATTTACATTATTTAAGTAATAGAAAATTCTGCGGGGAACGAGCAGGTATATTATACTATAGAATTGATTTAACAGTTTTTAATCTTCGTCGGGAATTTTATCTAGAAATAATTTAAACAAAATAAAAAATTAAATTTATCCCTTATCTTCTTTTTTTCTTTTTTGTTTTTTTAGTTTCACACCCGCAACTTTTGCACATTTTTATTTACCTCCTAGATTATTAATCAAAGTAAAAATTGTTTTAAATATTTTTTGGATGATTGCTCGCTATCGCTCGAGATTGATAAATTTAAGTAATGGAAAAAAATTATTATTATCATATTATCGATAAGTTCGTTAATTAAAAATATATTTTCTCGCACTACTTCATTTATCAATATAAGCGAAGCGAACAAAATTTTTTTAAATTTCTCGTCGGTAAATCTTTTTATTGATTTTCCGCCAAACCTTTTCTATCACGAATTTTTCTGATTACATCTGCCTGCAAGCTCATTGGAACTTTTTCAAATAATTGATTTTTCAGCGAACTAACTCCGCGCCCCTCTGTCGCACTTCTCAAATCATTGCTCCATCCAATCATTTCTGCGACAGGAAGTTTTGCTTCCATTTCAGAATTTCCTTCTTCTTGTTTAATGCTAATCATTTGTCCCCTTTTTCCTCCAACCAATCTCGTAACTACTGATAAAAATTTGTCAGGCATTTCAATAAGATGAATCTGCAACGGCTCTAATAACACAGAACCTCCAGCAATCATAGCTTCTTGAATTCCTTCTCTGACAGCAGGATAAACTTGCGCAGGCCCTCTGTGAATTGCATCTTCATGAAGTTTAATATCAACTAAAGAAACTT
>CAYITA010000059.1:0-4736 GCA_964366165.1 Candidatus Woesearchaeota archaeon | reverse complement strand
ATATATAAATCTTTTCTTTACACTTTTCCTTCCAGATTCCCAATCAATTCATCCAAATCAATTTCCCTCACACTATCAACAATAAATTCAGGATTGTTAAAAAATTTATTCATTCTTACATTCCCTGAAAAAATCATTTCTTTTCCTAAAACATTTTCTCGTTGCTGAGTCAATAAATTAACATCATCAAATGCATTTATTCCAAAATCTTTCAGGGTTTCGTGAAACAAAACCGCTCTTATTGTTTCTGTTCCGTCGTCTAAAACAATATTTATCACAGCTCTTTTTTCTGCAGGAATTTTTCCGTGTTTTTCGCAGACAAAATTTTCCCCATCTGGATTTGCTTTTTTTCTGCATTCAGGGCAGACATGAAAAAATCTTGGTTCAAAGTTCTGAACAACAAATGCCCTGACTGAAGCAGCATCCTGCGATTTAAATTCACTGATAGTTTTTTCCTTCACAACTCTTTCTGTTTTAACGCCTTCTAAAATCTCGTCGCTTAATTTAAATTCAGAAAAACTTCCCAAATGCAGTTCAGAATCCCGCATTGTAGCATTTGTAATTTCAACAACACTTCCTTCTTTGGCTGAATTTTTTTCTACAAGTTCAATATGGTGTGTATCCCATAAAACAACTTTTATATTTGAAGTTTCATCAGCTAAGATAAAGTTACAAACCTTGGAAGAATCTCCTTTTTTTGTTGTGAAATTTCTTACCGGAAATAAATTTATTATTTTGCCGACGACATTGACTTTTCTCATTCCAGGAAGCAATTCATTTATTTTTAATTTTTCAGAATCAAAATTAATTCCAAGTTCAGCAGCAATAACTTGCGCAGCTCCTTCCCGGCTTATTAATCCAGATAATTTTGCTCTCTTAGCCTCAACCTTCCTCTCTATTTCTTCTTTATCAACACCGCTGGCTTTTGAAATCTTTTCAAGAATTCTCTGGTAATTATCATTTTCCATTTTTTTGTTCTCCCAAAAATGAAAAGATAAAAAATTTCCTATTTTTTTTATTATCTTTGTCCATTTTTTGTATCTCCCAAAATAGATAATTCAAAATTTTCAGTTTTGCCCTTCTCCATCTCCTCTAAAAAAAATCAGAGTTTTTAAGTATTATCGTAAAAAAAATCAATTAAGACTATATTTTTAAAAATATAAATGCTTAATAATCTGCAAGATTATATTAAATTATGACAAGATACTCTAAATCTGAAAGAGAACGCATTTTAAATTTATCAAAAATTATAGTTAGGGAAAAGGGATTGATAATGCATTTAAATGACGTCGCAAACAAAAGGCATTTATGCGATTTAATTTTAAAATATATAATTCCATGGAGTTTAATAAACCCGGTTCTCTATAATGAATTAAACAAATTAGAAGGAGTTTTAAAAAAAGAAGATGAAACTAGTTTTAGAGAATACAGAAATAATGGTAAAAAGAGTGAAAAATTCCATTATGTTTTAGACAACATCTTAAAAAAAGATGAATTCTATGGGATTGTTAAAGAATATTTTATAGGAAATGGTTTGTATGAACAAGATAGTTCATAACGCGTTGCTGATTAATATTAATTCTAAATCACACAAGTGCTGATTTCTCATAGAGAATAAGTAAATGTAAATTCCAGCACTACTTATATTTCTATCAATCTTGAGAGAAGCGAGCTAAATTTTTCAAATCATCACCCGCTAAATTTATAAACTAATTTTTTGATTAAATTTAATGAACGCATCATTATTCAAAATAAAAATCATGCCGACATCTCCTGAAGTGAATTTAGAAGCAATAAAAAAATCGGCAGAAAAAATTATAAAAAAGGAAAAAGGAAAAAACATAGAATTCGAAGAAGAGCCAATCGCATTTGGTTTAAACGCAGTAATAGTTTCTTTTGAAATTTCAGAAGAACAGGAAATGAATTCTATTGAAAATTCCCTCGAAGAAATTGAAGAAGTTTCTTCTGTTCGGGTTGTGGATATGAGAAGAGCGTTTGGATGAGAATTTATTTATAAATTTCAACAATCTTTTTCAAAGTCCATCTGTTTAATTTCTCTTCTTCTTTCTCTTGTTTTTCTTTGTCCTTTTTAAGAGAATTTATTAAAAGTTTATTGAAATGATTTAAAAAAATAAATCCCAAAACAACTAAACAAAATAAAATAACTCTTATAAAAGTACTTTCAAAAGAAAAAATAAACTGCCCAATAAGTAAAACTAAAGATTCAAATAATTTTAATTGCGCGAGAAATACTGCGACAATCGTTGAAATTAAATAAGCAATAAAGCCTTGAGTTTTTTCATATACATTAAAAATTCTTCCAACCTCAATAAAAACAACTAACCACAAAAAAACAATTCCAAATAAAACAAGCGACATTGAATATGGAACCCCGAATAAAATCTGAAATACAAAAGAAGTTTTTGTAAAAAATGCGTCGAGAAATGCAATAATTTTATTTTTCATAAAAATATTTTTCCATTCTTTTCCGAGGTAATCCCATTTTTCATTCCAATAATTTGTATCAGAATATTTATCTTTGGCATCTTGAATTTGATTCATTTGCCCTTGAACATTATCAATACTTACAGAAATAATTAAAGGTAAAATTAAAATGCTCAAAACAAAAAACAAAAATAATATTCTCTTCTTCATAGTTTAGTTTATAGAAAGAAGTTTAAATAAGTTTTCTTAGATAGTTATTAATAAAATTTTTAAGCAGTTTCTAAAGATAAATCTTTTATTTTTTGTTTTATTTCTTTAATAGCCTCTTTAGCATCTGTTCTATCCCCCGAACTTTCAGCGCTTGCTAAAGCCTTATATGCCTGCTTAAGTTCTCTTCTCAGTTCTCCAATTTCTAAAGTAGCTTGTCGATGTTCTAATTTAGCCATAGAGGTTTTACTGCTCTCTCTTCTGATATATTTAATAAATTGGGCATCAAATAATAATAATAATAATGCTACAGCTAAAAATATTAAACTCATTGTTCTGTAGGTTTCAGATTCCAATAAGAAAAATAACCAGCCAACACCAATAATATAAGCTGCGACAATAATTTTTCTTATAATCTCCACTCTTATTTTTGTAATAACAAACACCAATGCAACTAAAGGTAATCCCATCATTATCGCAAAAACAAACGCGCTTGAGGGGGCTGTTAAAGCCGTCCACATATCTTCAGGCAAATATCTTACACCAATAGTAGAAATAATAATTCCAATAATTAAATTTGTCCATTTAGAATTTGGAGCATCTCCAAAAATATTAATAGAATCAAAAGTCCCGACAATTATAACTGATATTAAAATAAAAACAATTATTCTAAGAAAAACCATTTCAGGTTCTAAACCTTCTGTTCCAATTAACAATCCAACTGTAGAACCAAGAAGTTTTATTGTTACATCAACAACTTGTTTTACAATTTTTTCCGCAGTGTTCGCACTTGCGTCTCCTTTTATTGCAGAATTCGCATACAAAAAACCAACAACTCCTATCAAAATAAGAGCAGCAACCAGAACAATATTTGTAAGAGTATTCCCTCTTTTATTTCCTCTAAACATATTCTATATAATAAACCCATATTTATAAACTTTTTTAAACTCTGAAATATAATACTATTTATGATAAAAAAATTTAAATTATTATTTTCTATATTAGTATCTATCCTATTTGTTCTCCCGATGATTAATGCTGCCTTTGATTTTGATTATGCTAAAGAACAGGCAACAAGAGTAATCGACGCCGCACTAGGATTATCTTCGCCGTTTTTGGAAAAAATTATCGGAGATTATAATGACTCAGAATTTTTCTTCGGAAAAGTATTAGTTCTTATACTTTTAATATTAATTATAAAAAATATTTTAGACAGAACTCCTATCGGAGAAGACAACAAAAAAATAAGTTTTCTTGTCGCATTAATAGTTTCAATCCTCGCTGTAAGGTTCATGAATCAAAATAATTTCTTCGAAGCAATACTTATTCAATACGGAGTTTTAGGAATCGCAATCACAACTATTTTGCCGATGGTAATATTTTTCTATTTCATTCATAACACAAAAGTCGGAACTTACGGAAGAAAACTTTTCTGGGCAATATATGCAATAACATTAGGAGCAATCTGGATTTCAAAATCTGCAGAAATACCTGAAGTCGCAAACTGGATTTACACACTAAGTTTCCTCGCAGCAATAATTTTCATCTTCTTCGACAAATCAATTCATTCTTATTTTGGAATTACAGATTTTAAGAGATTTGAAAAAAAACAAAATAGAGAAGCAATTTTAAGAGCAAAAGAAAGGATTGCAAAATTAAATGAACGATTAGATAAGGGGATTATTAACCGATACGAATATGGGCATGGAATAAGAGAAGAAGAAAAATTAATAAAAGAACTTTCTAAAGAATAAAATGTTCGAAATAACTGACGATTTGCTGGTAAAAATTTTGCTGTTTATTGTGACATTTGCTCTAAGTTCTTTTTTGTTAAAAAGAATACTCAAGGATAAAATAACACCAATAGTAATTGCGATGTGCATCTCACTGCTCGCAGTTTTTTACGCTTCTTATTCTCAATGGGATTTTCTTTATTTGACTTACAGCACAACAGGAATTATCTTGCTGATTCTTATTCCGTTTATGATTGTCTTCTTTTTTATTTATTCCTCGAATATTTCAGGGGTGATAAGAAAAATGTTTTGGGTATTTTACAGCATAGTAAGCGTATTTGTTTTGCAAAA
>CAYITA010000058.1:0-4748 GCA_964366165.1 Candidatus Woesearchaeota archaeon | reverse complement strand
ATCATCAACGATGAATTTAGGACGCTGTCGGCTTTAGCCGACAGAGGATGTCACATCCAGATGGTTCTAGTATGGTTATTTTTCCAAAATATGAAAATAAAGCAAGAAAATATGCTGAATTATATCCTTCAAAAACAGGTAGAGAGGTAAATATCCAAATTTCACAAGAAATATCTCCGTAATAATTTAATATAATTTTAATCTAACATCTTTTTAATTTCTTTTGTTACTTCTTCAATACTTATGGAATCCATATTAACATTTTTAGTATAAATTATATTGGAACTTTTACCCAATGGAATAACTTTGTTCATTCCAAATAAAAAAAGATTATGTAATTCAATCAATTTTGCTCCAGAAACCCATGCAATATGCATTGGTCCCCCATCCTGGGTTAAAACAAATTTAGATTTTTTGAATAAAACAGAAAGTTTTCTTAAATCAAAATTTACGAACACTTTTGAATTTTTATTTAATCTGCTTAATTCAGTTAATATCCTTTCTTCTTTGCTTGTTCCAAGGATTAAAACCTGATATTTCTTGTCAAAATTTTTTATTATCTTCTCCCAATTTCTAAGCGGCCATTGTTTTTCCGAAAGTCCTGCTAAAGGAAAAAAACAAACGAAGTTTTTTAATTTATTATTTTTTATAAATTCTTCAACATCTTCTCCATCTTTTTCATCACTAACTACCTCTAATTCTTTATTTTTAGAATTCATCCCAAAACCTTCATTAATAATTTTGATATTATCTTCAATAGCATGACTTTCTAATGGGATTTCAACAGGATTGGTAAGGAAGAATTTTATTATTGGATGCTGATCTGTTCTGCTAATTCTTTTTTTAATTCTGCTTAAAAATAAAAGAAAAAAAGAATTCATAATACTGCCCCTTAAATCAACTCCTACATCGAAATTCATTTTTCTGATTTTTCCTGACATTTTAAAATATTCCCAAATATCTTTAAGATTATATTCAGCAATATCTAATTCAAGAATCTCATCAATGTTTTTATTTTTTTTAATTATGGGACGATTTATTTTATTAGTAATAACCACAATTTTTGATTCCGGAAATTTTTTTTTCAACTCTCTAAAAACTGCTGTGGATAGAACTAAATCCCCTATGTGGTCATTCCTTATTATCAAAATTTTTTTGTAATTCATTATATTATTTTTCCCTTAATTAACGCCGCAACAGAGTAAACTAAAAACCAAAATAAAGAAATATATCTGCCGAAAAAGTCGGTTATTGTCCACCAAAAAGAATTAAACGGCTCTCCGGATTTTATACTGAAAAATATCCAGAATAAAAATAAATAAATTGGAAGAAGATAAACACTGATAAACATCAAAGGCAAAATTAAACAAGGAACAAAATGCCTCACAGCCCAATATTTTTTTAATCTAAAAATTTTCATTGCCAAACCTCTTCCCTGCCATTTTCTTTGTCTTAAATAATCCTTAAATGTCTTTGGGTCTATATGATAAACTAAAACTCCCGGCTCTTCTAATTCGCATCCCTTTTTTTTAACTTCTTCGAATAAAACATCATCTTCGACATAAAACAAATCTTCTCTGAATTTAATCTTATCAAAAATTTTTTTTCTGATAATCATCGCAGCGCATTTATTATATTTTCTATAAGCATGCCATCCTCTTTGAAAGATTGTTTCTGGTTTTGTTGAAAGAATTCTTATCGCAGCGCTATCAAAATCTTTTTCCTCCGCTAATTTATTTAATTTTTTCATAAAATCCTTTTCAAGAGTTTGATCTGAATCGAGGAAAATCAGATATTTCCCCTCTGCCTTTTCAGAACCCCTGTTTCTGGCATAAGCCGCACTAGTCCCATTTTTATTATTAATTAATTTTATTTTTTTATTAGTTTTCATAAGATTTTCAATAATCTCTTTTGTTTTGTCAGAGGAACCGTCATTAACAACAATTATCTCATAATTTTTTTTTACTTTTTGGTTTTTGATAGAATCTAGGCAATCTGCAATAACTTCTTCCTCATTATGCGCAGGAATTATGAAACTAAAAACCAAATTTTTCATTGTAATTTTTTAGATAGGGTTCCCTATAAAACATAAAATCTTTTATTTTATTTCCTTTAACCGGGACAATTTCATCTGTTCCGTAAATTTCTGGATATGGTTTGTCGACTCCATCGCATATTTCATAGTATTTACATTTTTTACACTGAATAAGTTTATTATAAAGTTTTTTTACAACAAGATGAGTTGCCATATTATTAAATGAACTAAATGCTCGGGGATTTAATCTCAATATATAAGGAATATTTTTCCATAGTCTTTTGAGATTCTTTTTTAGATTAAATCTAGATTTTGATTCCATTTTATATTGGATGTTTGGTATCCACCATTCATCTGCGTCGTAAATATTATGAAAACAATTGCAAATATATTTTTCATAACCTTGCAGAAAACAATAAGGCATATATCTGACAGTTATTTTTGGAACATCTTTATCTAAAATATTTATGGCCTTTTTCAGATGTGGAGTAATCTCACTATATTTGGGAGATAATTCTCTTGCAACATTCTTGGCAACATCCCATGGATTAAATTTTATGAAATTAACTGCATCAGGTTTATATTTCAATATATGTTTAGCAAATTTTTCTAAATCTTTGTAGTTATCTTTTATTACAGTAATATTTATCCTTACTTTTAATCCAACCATCTTCGCATTTTCTATTGCCAGATTTATTTTCTTAAAACTTCCAGGAACTTTTGTTAATGCATCATGAGTTCTATCATCATATCCTTCTAATGAAAATAAAACATCATTTAATCCAGCATCAATTAATTTTTTTACATAATTAGAGTTAGACATAACCAAACCATTTGTAATAACACAAATAGTTCTAAAACCTATTTTCTTTGCATATTCAACCAATTTCAAAAAATCCGGTCTTATTGTCGGTTCTCCTCCAGAAAAATCAACATCTATAGCACCCTCTTTTTTTGCAATATCTAATTGTTTTTTTAATTCTCCAAATGTTGGTTCTTTTTCTTTGATGAAACGGCTATCCCCATAATAACAAAATTTGCATTTTAAATTACATGAATAATTTGAATGAACTTTTACCCTTTTAGTTTCATGAATCATTAAAGACAAAAAAATTAATATATTATAAACTTTTCCGTAATTTTTTATATATCTATGCTCCCCCTATCTTTATAAATATCCGATAATAATTGTGAATATGAAAATCCTTGAACTTTGTCATTTTTCTGTAGGAATTTGCGGTGTTTGGCAAAGAGTTAAACAAGAATCAGAATTACTTTCTAAATTGGGTCATGAAGTTGTAGTGTTTTCTTCAAATATCACTAAAGGAACAAATGAAATCGCTTCCTCTGAAGATAAAATAGGAAAAGTAAAAATTAAAAGATTCCCGGCCAAAAAATTAGGTGGAGAAAGTTTTATGAAATGGAATTTTGAAGAAGAAGCATTAAGATTTAAACCAGATGTAATTATAGCTCATAGTTACAGACATCCCCACACCACAAAAGCATTAAGGGTTGCAGAAGAAATTAACTGCAAAGTTTTTTTAGTTACTCATGCGCCTTTTATCGAAGGAAACACAACAAGATCTTTTTTATCAAAAATTAGTGTTAAATTTTATGATTTTTTTATTGCTTCAAGAACACTGAACAAATTCACTAAAATAATTGCAATTACAAAGTGGGAGATAAATTTCTTAGAAAATTTGGGCGTCAAAAGAGAAAAAATAGGTTATATTCCAAATGGAATACCAGAAAAATTCTTCAAAAGGAAAAAGGCAAGAGAAGTAAATAAAATACTTTTTTTAGGAAGAATCTCTCCGATAAAAAACCTGGAAACTCTTATTTTAGCAATGAGTTTAATAAAAGAAAATATTTTTTTAGAAATTGTCGGACCAGCAGAAAAAGATTATCTTTCAAATTTAAAAAAATTGATAGAAAAAAAAGAATTAAAAAAAAGAATAAAATTTTACAAACCAATTTATAATTTAAATGAAAAAATAAATAAAATAGACTCCTGCAAAATTTTTGTTCTTCCGAGCATAAGAGAAGCAATGCCGCAGTCATTAATAGAGGCCATGTCTAGAGAAAAAATTGTTATTTCTAGTGATAATATTGGAGCAAGAGATATAATCAAAGAAAATGAAAATGGATTTCTATTCAAAAGAGAAAATCCCTTGGATTTAGCAGAAAAAATAAATTTTATTTTAAAAATGGATAAATCTTCAACTGAGAAGATAAAAAAAGAAGCAAGAAAAACCGTCAAAAAATATAAATGGAGCGTTTTGATAAAAAAATTGAATAATTTGTTAAGCGATCAATAAAAATAAAAACCCCTTATTCATCTTTCTTCTATGGAAGAAAATAATTTAGAAGAAAAAAAAGAGAGAATTTATAAAAAATTCCTTGCGGAATCTTCTAACATCTTTCTTATCTTAATTTTACTCTTTGCATTTATCCTGCGTCTTTATTTTTTTATTAAAGTTGGAAATCAGCCTCTTTGGTGGGATGAAGCTGCTTATGGAAGTTTAGCCAGAAATCTTGTATCACATACTTGGGATGGAACAAAATTAATCGTCGGAGAAACGCTAATTCGTCCGATGTTATTCCCTCTTCTTTGGTCTATTTTAATGAGAATTGGAATTAATGAAACTGGTGTCAGATTTTTATTAGAACTCCTTCCATCCATAATTTCAGTATTTTTAGTATATTTAATTGG
>CAYITA010000057.1:0-4820 GCA_964366165.1 Candidatus Woesearchaeota archaeon | reverse complement strand
AAAATAACAAAATAAAATATGAGGAATTCAAATGAATAGTTTATTTGAAGAATTTAGTGAATTAAGAAAAATACTTTGTATTTGCCCGTGTTGTGGAGAGATAGTTCGAGTTTCAGATTTACATTTGAAAGTAAAAAAACCTATTATTAAAACTTGGTTAGACACTTACGAAGCAAAAATAATTGCAATGAATAAACAAGAGGAAAAATTTAATGAAAAAGAACAAAAGATTAGGGATGTGGCTGTTGAAAAAGGAAGAAATGAGGCTAAAAAAATAGTGGATAATGTTATTTTACCGATATTCAGAAAATTAAAACTTAATCCATTTGATGTTAAACCAATCCTTAGTCCCATAGATTTTTTAGTTTTCGATGGAATGACTGAAAAAGAAAAAATAAAAAATATTATTTTCCTATCAAAAACATCAAAGATAGAATATTTAAATTTGATGAGAAAACAAATCAAAGATATTATATCTAAAAAAAATTATACGTGGCAGATAGGTAGAATTGATGACTTGGGTAATTTAACTTTTGAGTAATTTGTAGAAATTATTTAATCACAGAAAAATTATTGCGCTCCTCTGTCGCGTTTTTACATTAATTAAGTAATCTAAATCCGACGAGCGAAGCGAGAAGCAATTTTTTATAAATGATTTTTCTTCATTCTTCAACCATAAACCAACATATCTTTTTTTGGAATTTTGTGCCCTAAATTAAGAGTTAGTGGAATTGGAACATTAATTTCTTTGCCGTCTTTCTTAAAAGAAATCATAAGCAAAACATAAACGTGATTAGTTTTATAATTAACAGATAATTTTATGTTCTGGATATTTTTTAAATTTTCTTTGCTAATTCCTAAATTTTCGCTCGCATCCATTATCTCTATACCACAAATAAAATTATTATGGCTTACATCTAAAATAAAATCTCCGACGTCCAAAGAAGCTTTTACTTTTTCTCCGTCAGACATAAAAAATATATCATTATCAGCGTCGTAATCTATTGTTTTAATTTGTCTTGCCATTTTTTATCACTATTCCAAGCACTTATTACTTTTAAACCTTTTGAGGAATACACCTCGATTATTAAAACCAGCGAATATTTTCTACTCATCTTGAACCATAATTTAAACCTATCTTTCTGTTTTCCTCTTTCAATTTTTTTTAATTTATCAATTTGAGATAAAAAACTTCTAACCATACTTTCAGTTACTGGTCTCTCGGAACTTCTTTTATAAAAATGCTGGTCAAAGATAATTTCGCTTTGATTTAATCTTTCAAGAAAATCTTTAACTTCATTTAATTCCATTTTTAAAATTAAAAAGAAGATATTAATCAAATATAAAAACTCTTTGTAAAATTTTCTTTAATGTAAAATAAAACTAAAACTTAATCTTTCTAAAAATTTGTTCGAACAAAGTTCTCGAAACTAATAAAAAATAGTAATGCTAAACATCGAGGATAATTATACGACAAAGTTGTTTCTCCCGCTACTTATTTCAAAATTAATATCACGAGTTTACGAGTGCAAAATTTTCAAAAAATCCATTTAAAGTTTTTCGCCGAAAAACTTTATAAACCCACTTTTTCTAAGTAAAATATCCAGGGTAGATAAAATGAAAATAAAGAAATTCAGAAAAATTTCTGTCTTTTCATTTTGAAAATACAAAATGAAAATCTTCGCTATATTAGTAAATGACAACAAGAACGTCGCCGAGAAAAGGAAGTTTGCAGTTTTGGCCCAGAAAAAGGGCTAAAAAGTTTTTGCCTAGAGTGAACTGGACTGCGGTTTCTGAAAATAAATTTCCACTTAAAGGTTTTATATGCTACAAGGCTGGAATGAAATCAGCTTATGTAAAAAATACTACTGAACATTCTCTTACAAAAGGAAAAAATATTATTGTGCCTGTGACAATTCTCGAATGCCCGCCAATGAGAATTTTTTCTGTTAGATTTTACAAAGACAGCAAAGTCGCCAAAGAAATAATTGCTGAAAATCCTGAAAAAGAGCTGAAGAAAAAAATTAAATTACCTAAATCAAAAACAAAAAGTTTCGAAGATATAAATTTTGATTACGATGATATTTCTGTTATTGTTTATTCGCAGGTTAAAAAAACTGGTTTGAAAAAATCTCCAGACATGGCTGAGATTGGATTAAATGGCTCTAAAGAAAAAAAATTGAAATTTGTCAAGGAAAATATTAAGAAAGAATTTTCGATTTTTGATGTTTTCTCGTCGGGAGAATTAATTGATGTGAGAGGATTGACAAAAGGAAAAGGACTTTGCGGGCCTGTAAAAAGATTTGGAATTCATCTTAAAGCTTATAAATCTGAAAAAGGGCAAAGGCGCCCGGGTTCTCTTGGACCCTGGCATCCTGCGAGAGTTATATTCAGAGTTCCTATGGCTGGACAATTAGGAATGTTTACAAGAATTGTTTATAATAATAAAATTGTGAAAATTTTAAAAGGTTCTGAAAAACCCCTCGAGAATATAAAAAATTACGGAGACATCAAGGAAGATTATTTGCTTGTTGCAGGAAGTGTGCAAGGACCAGCTAAAAGACAGCTTCTTATCACTGCTCCATTAAGAAAAAGCAAAAAACAAGAAAAGAAAAAATTTGAGTTTTTGGAGTTGAGATGAAAAATACAAGTGAAATAAAAGATAAATCAGTAAAAGAATCAGATGAATTTTTAAGAATATTAATTGAAAGAAGAAAAGGTCAGGGATTAAAATCAATTATTAAAACTACAATTAGTAGCAAATATCTTCCTGGATTAAAAGAAAGAGTTTTTGAAGATGGGCGAATAGATTTACTCTTTGATTTTTTTTTAAATAATTATCGCGCTGAAAGAAGGGCTTGCATTTCAGCGGGATTTGATGTTTCAGAATATGACAATCAGGTTGCTAAAATAACAAAAAAATTAGATAAAGTAAATATATCTCCGAGATTTACATACTTATAAAAATGACAAAAGCAAAAATTTTAGATATTCATGGAAAAGAAAAAGGAACAATTGAACTGCCTGGTGCTTTTTCTGAAAAAATCCGCGAGGATATGGTTGCAAAAGTTATTGAAGCAAAAAAATTCGGACAGCCTTACAGCCCGAGCCCTGTTGCAGGAAAGCAATATTCAGCGAGGGGAAAAATAAAACACAGAAGACATGTTTGGAAAAGCAGTTATGGGAGAGGAATGTCAAGAATACCAAGAAAAATTCATTCAAGAAAAGGAAGCCAGTTCAACTGGATTGGCGCAAGTGTTCCTTTTGCAAGAGGCGGTATGAGAGCTCATCCCCCAAAAATTATCTCGAGAATGGGAAAATTAAAAATCAATAAAAAAGAATTTATTCTTGTTTTAAAATCTGCGCTGGCTGCAACTGCCGACGAAAAAAAGATTTCTGAAAGATATGAAACATTAAAAGGCAAAAAAATAAAAAATATCCCTTTTGTTGTTGAAGGAAAAATTACTGAATTGAAAACCAAAGAAATAAATTCTTCTTTGAAAAATATTCTTGGAAATTTGTATGATATTGCGATAAAAAAGAAATCTGTTCGGGCAGGAAAAGGAAAAATGAGAGGAAGAAAATACAAAGTCAGCGCCGGAATGCTTTTTGTCGTCGGAAAAAGTGAAAATATCAAAACAGGAAGTTTTGATGTAAGACGCGCGAATAATGTCGGCGTAAATGATTTGGCTAAAGGCGGATTAGGAAGATTGACAATATATACTGAAAATGCAATTAAAGATTTAAATGAGAGGTTTAAGGGAAAATGAAAAAAATCAACGATTTTTTGCCTATCTTGGAAAATAAAAAATTTTCCAATCCATTCAAAACAAGAAGTTTTGAAGGCAAACACAGGAAGCGTTCAAGATGATGAAAGCAATAACAACAGAAAAAGCTGTAATGATGATTGAAAGAGAAAATGTTTTGACATTCAAAACCGAGAAGGAAATAACTAAAGAACAAATTAAAAAAGAAATTGAAGAATTATTCAATGTTAAAGTTAAAGATGTAAGAACTTTAATCAGAGGAAATAAAAAATATGCTTATGTTAAATTAAAACCGGAATTTCTTGCTATTGATTTAGCTACGAAGTTGGGGATGATGTAAATGGGAAAGAGAATAATTCAACAGGCGCGGGGGCACGGAAGCTCGACTTATAGAGTAAAGAAAAAAGCATTCATATACAAACTGCAATATCCAAAATATCTTTTAGGCGAGGGAGAAATTGCAAAACTTTTCGATTCGGGGGCTCACAGTGCTCCGCTAGCGAAAATAAAATGGGAAAAAGGATTTTTTTATATTCCGGCTTTCAAGGGAATGGTAGAAGGAGAAAAAATTAATTTTAACAGCAAAGAAATTAAACCTGGAAATATCTTGAAGCTGAGTGAAATACCAATGCAAACACCAATTTACAATATTGAGTCAAGGCCCGGAGACGGCGGGAAATTTATAAAAACCGGAGGAAGTTCAGCGCAAATATCAAAAAAAATTGAGGGCGATGTTTATGTTATTATGCCCTCGAAAAAAGAAAAAAAATTAAATAAGAATTGCCGTGCAATTGTCGGCGTTGTTGCTGGAAGCGGAAGACTGGATAAGCCAATTGTCAAAGCAGGAAAACAATTTCATATTAAAAAAACAAAAAGTAAATTGTGGCCTCGAACAAGTGCAGTTAAGATGAACGCGGTTGATCATCCGTTCGGTTCAGGAAGAGGCAAGAATCCTAAGAGTAAAATACCGAAGAGAAATGCTCCTCCAGGAAAAAACGTCGGATTACTGCATGCAAGAAGAACAGGAAGGAAAAGATGAGGGAAAAAAATGAA
>CAYITA010000056.1:0-4832 GCA_964366165.1 Candidatus Woesearchaeota archaeon | reverse complement strand
ACATTAAATAAAAATGAATAATTCTATTTTAGTAACTCGCCCAAAATATGACGATGGCACCGAGTATCTTTCAGCTTATGCATTGGAAGTTATAAAAAAAGCCCAAGAAAAATTTTCAGTAAAAGATTTTGAGGGAAAAGAAGCAATCAAAGAAAATGTTGAAAAATATCTGAAAAATAAAAATCCAAAATTGCTTTTTTTAAATGGGCACGGAAATGAATCCGAAATTTTTGGACATAAAGATAAGATAATATTTTCTTTAACTAATATTAATTTACTTAAGGACAAAATAACTTATGCGCGTGCCTGTTTTTCCGCAAATTTTTTAGGACATGAGGCTGTGAAAAACAATTCTGGTTGTTTTATTGGTTATATTTACCCATTTTCATTTTGGATGGATGAAGAAAGAAGTGCAACGCCTCTTAAGGACAAAGTAGCTGGAATGTTTCTCAATCCCTCTAATGAAGTGGTTTTTTCTTTATTAAAAGGAGAGAGTGCAAGAAAAGCTGATGAGAAATCTAAAAAGATGATGATTGAAAATATGCGAGAAATTCTTGCAATGGAAAGAAAGAACGAACCTGGAGCTACAGGAATGCTTCAAATATTATGGGATAATTATGAAGGACAAATTGTTCTTGGAAATGAAGATGCTTCTCTTTAAAAATAAATATCTTCAAAAATTAAAATTCTAATCCCCGTTCTATAAGTCGATGTTCGGTCGGGGAGTAATCCCAAACCAAAAATTAAATAAATTCCAAACCTTATTTAAAACAATGGTAATAAAAATTCTCGGAGGATTGGACCTTCTTACAGGAATTATTTTTTGGATTTACGGAATATTTATAATCTTGTGGAACATTAATATAATTCCGGGAATAATCATAATCACCCTCGGCGTTTTGCTGTTGATAAAAGGATTGATATTTTCTATTGGAATGGATTTAATGAGTTTTGTCGACATTATCTTTGGAATAATCATAATTTCTTCAGCAAATTTCAAATTTCCCTTTGTTGTTGTAACTTTTCTGTCCTTATTCCTTATACAAAAAGGAATTTTCAGTTTTCTTGATTGAATATTTAGCTCGCTATCACTCGAACATTAATTACTCCGAAATCGCACAAGTGCAGATTTCTCCGTCGGAAAAGATAAGTAAATGATAAATAAATTTTCTCGTATTACTTCTATTCTCAAAAATTTTTCCTTATCGTAAGATTGGAAAAATTTAATCAATATCGAGCAACTTGTTGCGAGCAATTTTATTTTAATCTAAATATCAGTCAGAATTAAAATATCTTACAACATCAAAATATTTTTAAAGCTAATTTTCTTAATCTCATAAATGGAAAAGAGGTTGGTTAGGTTTTTAATCGGAATGTTGATTTTAATTTTCATTTTATCTTCAGTTAGTGCAGCCAAAACTATGATTAAAATAAAAACACTTCAGTTTCACGAGGTTGAGGTTGCTGTCTCCGACGGAACAATATCGGACTTCTCATTAATTCAAAGATTTAAAGGACAAGCAGATAAATACGGCGACATAAATTTCACACTGGATTCCCAGAAATCCAAAATAAATTTATATTTATATCTGAAAAGAAACAATGAAAAGGTTTTTGACGATAAATTAATGGATATTGAAAACAACGGAAAAACAATTAATATAACTTTCATACCTGAAGGTTATGAAGCAATTCCAACTCCAACATTTGAAGAACTTAAATTAAATGAAACAAATAGCAGTTTGGAAAACGCCAGCGAAATTATCGTCGGACAGGAAAATCTAACTCAAAAAATCGAAGAACAAAATACTAAAACTATTTTTGGTTTTACTGGAGCAGTTATAAAAAATGTGTTTTCAAAAAAAGTTATTTATGTTATCATCGGGGTATTTATGCTTTTAATCGTCTTATTTGTAACAATCAGAATAGTTAGAAACAGGGGAGCTAACGATATAAATAGGGAAATAAAAATAAGAAAACTTAGTGATGTAAACTCAGACACGCAGAACAGAATTGAAAACAGAATGGGGTTGATTGAAGAAGCAGAAAAAAAGATAAAAGAAGCTCAGAACGAAATAAACAAAATAAAAAACGAAGAAAAAATAAAAGAAATACGAAAAAGAATGGAAAACGAAGAAAGAGAATTGAAAAGACTTAGCAGTGGTGGACAGCAATAAATCTGTTGGATGATTTTTGAAATAAGATAAAAATTTGCACTTCGTGAATTAATATTATTTTAAGTAATCGAAAAAACTATTTATTATATAATTGTCTACGACGTTTCTCGCACTACTAATTTTTATATCAATATTTGCGAAGCAAGAAATTTTCTCTTCCTTCAATTAAATTTATATATTCTATTCGCAAAATTATCTAATGGGGTGGTTGAAAAATTTTTTGGGATTTATTTCTGTAATTGTAATTATTTCATTTCTTGTTATTTATTGGTTTTTTCCTTACGGAGAAGTTAATTTTTCTTTTGAACCGCAAAATTCAAATTTCAGCCTCGTAAATTCAGAAAATGATATGCAATTTTATTCTAATATGAGATTTCCTGAAAAAGAAATTTCTTACAAAATTGATGATTGCCCAATAAAAAAGAAAGAAGATGTTATTTGGGCATTTAATATTTTGGAGAATGAAACAATTTTGAAATTTTATCAGATTAACGAGAAAGAAGAAATTTCTGTAATCTGCGAGGATACGCAAAAATTTGAGGGAAGCACATTTATTGCAGGAGAAGGCGGACCAGTAGATATAATTAAATCCGGAAAATTTAATATTATTTTAAATGGAAAAATTTTATTATTAGAAGCATCCGAATGTGAGAAGCCGAACATTGCATTGCACGAAATTCTGCATGTGCTTGGTTTTAATCATTCTTCTAATCCAAATAACATAATGTATTACCTCAGCAAATGCAGGCAGACAATTGGAGAAGATACAATTAAAAAAATAAATGAATTATATTCAGTTCCAAGTAATCCAGACCTTGGTTTTGAAAATGTTTCTGCAGTCATGCATGGAAAATATTTGGACATAAATGTGAGTGTGAGAAATTACGGCTTGAAAGATTCTGAAAATTACATCATAACAATCTACGCCGACGATAAAAATGTAAAAGAAATGGAACTGGATAAATTAAAACTTGGTTACAAAACTGTAATTAGTCTTTCAAATTTGTGGGTTTCGCAAATCAGCGTTAATGAAATAAAATTGATAATAAATTCTTCAGACGAAGAATTAAATAAAAAAAATAATATTATCCTGTTAAAGATAAAAAATAAAAATTAATCGTCTAACTCAAATGAATCTATTTCCTCCATAAATTCGTCGTCAAAATCGTCTTCTTCTGGAAGTCGATTGGCATCGTCATTCATTTTCAACCTCTTTTTTATTTTTAATATAATTTTTTTAAGAAATTGGTATTTTTAAACATTTCGCATCTTCCGAATATGCTTCATCCTCGTGAAATACAGAATTCCAAGTCCAGTTAAATTCGCATCGATTAAGCATATTGCATTTTTTTTGTTTTTATAGTGTTTAAAAATTAGTTCGCAACAAGTTGCTCAAATTTATATTACTTCGAAATCGCACAAGTGCAGATTTCTCCGTCGAGAAACATAATTAATGCGATAAAAATTTCTTATACTACTTTTATTTCTACATCAATATTTGCGAAGTAAGAATTTTATATCCAGTAGCATCTTTGTTCTGTCTTGTATCTCGTAACAATTTCCGGATAATAATTATCATAAGATTTTTTTGTTTCTGAAATAACTTCGTAACTCCAGCGTTTAAAATCATCATAACGATATTTGTCTATATAAATAAATTTCTCTGTTTCTCTTGCTCTAATTCTTTTTGTTATACTCACGCTGTGCTTGTCATTATCATAATCATAAAAATAAAATATCACTTTAAAGTATCCTTCTTCGTTGTCCAAATTTTTCACATAAACAGTGTATCTGTCAACTTCATTTCCAATTATTCCGTCGTAGGATTCGTGCTCTTTCCACGAATTGAATCTCAAATTATCTATCTGGTAATTGCCGGAATAAATTTCTTCTTGATAAGGAACCTTGACATATTCGCAATATCTTTGTAAATTTGTTTGTGTTGTTGATATTGTAACATCTACATTTTTTAAGGAAGATTTCCCTGTAATTTTAGGGTTGAGAACAAGAATAATTATAATTCCTAGCAAAACAATTAAAATTAATGCTAAAAGAATTTCTACTGCAATCTGCCCTCTTTTCCTCATGAGTCATGTAATGATTTGGAATATTTAAGCATTATTGAGATGAAAATGATAAAAGGAAAAATTTCTGGAGAAAGAAGTAATGCGAGAAAAATTATTCAATATGTTAAGTCAACCTGAATCTTAACATGTTCAAAAAGAAAATTGCTCGCTCACGCTCGAGATTGATTTTAAATTTAAGTAAATGAAAACATCGTCGATAATTCTAATAAAAAGTTGTTTCTTTGATTACTTAAAAATATTATTCGCGAGTTTACGAGCGCAAATGTAAAGTTATGAACTTGACTTAACACAATAACAACTTTAAAAATATAACTTTTTAACTCATTCACTTTTCCAAAGCGAAGATTTTAAAAATAAGGCGAATTTTATTATTTTGCCCCCGCGTAGCTCAGTGGCTAGAGCGTCTGGCTGTAGACTAAATGTCTAAGGTGGAGATTCATATTTTAATGATACAGAAATTAATAATTTCTGTCCCTCAAACTCTCGCGAGTTCGAGGTAACAATGAAACCCTAAAAGCCAAATGGATAGCACCCGGAAGATCCCAAGTTCAATTCTTGGCGCGGGGAT
>CAYITA010000055.1:0-4911 GCA_964366165.1 Candidatus Woesearchaeota archaeon | reverse complement strand
ATTTATAAGTTATTTAATATTTATTAAGTAAACGACATTGGCATTTATGCTGTGGAAAATATTGGTAATATGAAAAACTGATGATCTGCGCAGATGAGATGATTAAGGGAAGTAAGTAGATGAATACAATTCATCAAGAGAAGTAAGTAGATGAATACAATTCATCAAGGTGACAGCAACAGATGTTAAAACTGAGATTATGTGATACCAAGGAAACCCCCATATTTATGTGTGGGGAGGTCATATATTTTAAATTAGTATAAAGTTAATTAAATTCTTCATCCAGAACAATATTCATCTTTTTCTATTTTTCTCTCGCAGTTAGGACAGACAAGAACATAATCATCTCCAACCATTTCAGCCTTCATATGCTCAAGGCATTTTTCACATTGATTTCTTGGAACCATAAATTTTTTATATCTAATATCAAACAAACAATAATCAGATAAGCAATAAAATCTTTTTACCTCTTTTTGTTTTATATTTTAATTATTATTTATTTTTAAATCTTTCTTTTTTATTTTTTATTTTAAAAAAGACAAATTTTTTCAAACTTCGTCGAAGAAAAGTTTTTTATCCCCAGTAAGTGTAATAATCATCGAGTTAAGAGTGAGATGCAAGAAGAAAAAATGAAATACAAACTACTAAATCAACCATCACACACATGGTAAGATTATTGAACTATCAATAAAAAAGAAAAATTGTCTGGACAATGGACGACAATTTTTTAATCTTTCAAGAAAATTATAAATAAAACCCTAAAAACCATAAAAACATACCTTTTTAAACAAGGATTTCTCTGTTTTTATCAGTTAAGTATGTATAATGGAGGAAAGAATCAATGGAAGGCGATAGAGAAATGCATAAAGCAGTTTGTTCTGATTGCGGAGCTGAATGTGAAGTTCCCTTTGTTCCTGAAGAAGGAAAGAAAGTCAGATGTAGTGACTGCTTTAGAAAAAATAGGCCTCAAAGAAGAAGTTTCAATGGCGGCGGAAGAAGTTTCGGCGGCAACAGAGACAGATTTGATAGAGGACCTAGAGAAATGCATAAAGCTGTTTGCGCAGAATGTAAGCAAGAATGTGAAGTACCATTCAAGCCTACAGAAGGCAAGCCTGTTTTGTGTATTAATTGCTATAGAAACAAGAGAAACAGAAATCAAGAAGACGAATTCTAATTTGAAAATTTTAGAAAGTTATTTAAGATAATCTAGTTAATTTAGCAAAATTTTATTTTTTCTTTTTTTATTTATATTTTTATTTATTATTGTGCGATAGCTCCGCTAGATTTATAAAGAAGTTCGCACAATTAAGTGGATGAAAGAGCAAAAAAAGAAGATAAAAATCCCCTGGCTTCCAATATCAGCATTAATATTTTATTTAAGTGCAGTTATTTTATGGACTCTTGAAATAATTCCTCCCCCCACCCAAATTCTATCTTTTTTAGAAAATTTATATAGCTACTATGGTTTAATTGGACTTTCAATAGCAACTTTTTTAGAAGGAATAGTTTATTTAGGATTATATTTTCCAGGCTCTTTTATAATTCTTCTTTCAGTTATTTTGTCTGATGGAACTTTTATTTCTTTTTTTAAAATAAGTTTAGTTGTAGCTCTGACTCTGACCATAACCTCAACAATTAATTATTGGTTAGGCAGGCATGTAAGATTTAAAGAATTGGAAGAAGAATTACCCTCCTCTAAAAATAAAAAAAGCTTGTTTTTATCATCTATCCATCCTAATTTGTTAGCTTTTTATTTTTTTAATTTAGGTTTGGAAAAAAAATCATTTTTAAGAATTTTATATGTCCCATTTATTATGCTTATTATAGGATTATTTTATTCTTATCTTATATATTCCTTGCGCTTTATTTTAAGAGAGCAGATTGAAAAACCCTATCTTATGATAATCCTTATAGTTATCTGGTTTATAGTTGTATTTATGTTTGAAAATAAAAAATTAAACAAAATTAAGTCACAAAAATTAACATGAAAACTCAAAAAAAGGAGATAAATACAATTATTTTTGATTTATCAGAGGTTTATCTAAAAGGTTATCACAGGGTTGAAGAAAAATTAGAATTTCTATTAAAAATAGATCCTAAGAAAATCAAGGTAGATTATCTTAAAAAAGTTGAAAAAGAATTTGATATTCTAATGAAAGGAAAGATAACTGAAGAAGAATTTTGGAATCAATTAATTAACAAAACCAATATAAATTTAAGCATACCTGAACTAAAAAAAGCAGTGAGAGAGAATTTTGAAGAGATAAAAGGAACTCGTGAGATAATTGAAAGATTAAAAAAAAGCGGATTTAAACTGGGTTTGTTGTCTAATCATTCTAAAGAATGGATTGATCATTGTAATAATAGATTTGATTACCATAAATTATTTGATTCAATATTATACTCTTTTGAGATAGGAATATGCAAGCCCAATAGAGAAATTTATCTTAAAATTTTGCAAAAATTAAAAAAAGAACCTCAAAATTGCCTTTTTATAGACGACAGTATAGAAAATGTTATTTCTGCAAAAAAATTAGGAATTAATACTATATTATTCAAAACTCCTGAACAATTATTAAAAGATTTAAAAAAATTAGGTGTTGAAATCTAAAATGAACTCCTCAGAATTTCTCAAGAATCTTGAAACAGAAATAAAGATTTCCAAACTATCTCCCTATACCTTAAGAAATTATCTTATGTTTAATAAAAAATTGCTTGAACATTCAAATAAAAATCCAGGGGAAATTAATCAGCAGGATATTAAAAATTTTCTTGCAGATAAAATGAATGACAGAGCTTCATCATCAACAATTTTATTTTTAGCATCGATAAAATTTGCATATTCCTCTCTTCTGCAAAAAGATCCAACCTCTGGAATCAAACGCCCAAAATCAGAAAAAAAAATTCCAATTGTTTTATCAAAAGAAGAAGTAATAAAATTAATTGATTCCTCGTCAACTAAAAAAAGCAGATTAATTATCCAACTGCTTTATTCTTCAGGTTTGCGTGTGTCAGAAATTGTAAATTTAAAGCCCCGGGATTTAAATCTAAATGAAAATACAGGCTGGGTAAGAGCTGGAAAAGGGAAAAAAGACAGGATGTTTTTCTTGTCAAAAAAACTCTCAAAAAAACTCGAAAAATTTATTTTAAAACATAAAGATTGGAATTATGTTTTTTCAGAAAAACATGCTTTATCGACGAGAAACATACAGAAGATTGTTCAGAAAGCAGCTATAAAAGCAGGAATAAATAAATCTGTTCATCCTCACACATTAAGGCACTGCCTTTACCCTGAAACTAGAATTGTTGTTGATGGTAAAATTTTACCAGCTAAGGAAATTAAAAAAGGAGAGGTATCTTCATTTGATTTTAATACTATGAAAATTTGTAATGGAAAGATTATCGGCACAGAAATTCATAAAACCAAAGAACTTTTTTCAATTTGGGCAGATGGATATGAAATTTCATGTTCTGATAAACATAGACTTTTTACAATAAATGAAAATGGGATTGAAGAAATAGAAGCAAATAAGATAATAAAAAGTGATTGGATAGTTGGAGTAAAAAAATTAGACATAGAATCAATATCTACTAGAACTAAGAGATTTTGGAGATTTGTTGGTTATGCATTAGGAGACGCAACTTTTAGTGAAAGAAGAAGGGGCATTGTAATATTTGATAAAGACAAGAAAATGATAGATTATTATAAAGATCTAGTAGAAAAAGAATTTAATAAAATATCAAAATTAAGAAGATGCAAAGATAGAAATTCCTATGAATTGGCAGTTTATTCTTTGCAGATATTAGATGAAATGAAAAGATTAGAAATAAATAAACTTTCTAAATTTAGGAGAGTTCCATTAGAATTAATGAATAATTCTAAAGAAAATATATGCAAATTTTTAGCAGGATTTTACGATGCAGAAGGAAATAATGGAGAAATAAGATTCTTTTCAGCAAACAAGGAGTTATTGAAAGACGTTCAAATACTACTTTTAAGGATTGGAATAGACTCACATCTTAATGAGAGAAAAAGAATTGTAAAATTACCTCAAGGAAAAAAAATTAATCATACTATGTATACATTACATATCCTTCATAAACCTGATCAAGAAAAATTTATACAATTGATACCTACATTAAAAAAGAAATTAAAGATTCAGAAAGATTTTTATGGGGAGAAAATTCCTGTCCAAAAAATTATAAAAAAACTTAATGAGAAACATATCACTAATAGAAATCGTTGGAAAGGTTATCTTTCAAAAGAACTATACGGGGAAAGGATTCATTCTCTTAAAAGATATTGTAGATTAGCGCCAACTAGAAAAACTTTATTAAAATTAATTAAGATTTTTAAAAAATATGATAATTCTCCCGATATTTATTTATTAGAAAAAATTGCAAATTGCAAAGATATAAAATGGTTAAGGGTAAAAAAAATTAATAAAATTAAATATGATGGCAATTTGTTTGATTTTACAATAAAACCCACTCAATGTCTTATTACAGATGGAATATTAAGTCATAATTCATTTGCGACCCATCTTATGGATGCAGGAGTTGATTTAAGAAAAATTCAAGTCATGCTTGGGCACCAATCGATTTCCACCACCCAAATTTACACTCATATTTCAAACGAGCAGTTAAAATCAATTAAAAATCCTCTCGATGAATTATAATAAATCACAGGTAAGTTTATAATATCTATTTCCCTAAATTATTTCATGAAAAAAGAGAGGGTAAAAATGAATAAGAATTTTTCTAAATTATTTTTAATAGGATTATGTATTATTTTAATGATTTGCCTACTGGAAATTCAGTATGTAACTGCCGAAAATTGCCGTATTTATAATTCCGAGGGCGCTCCTGTTTCACAAAAAATTAATTGCTGTGAAACAATAGACACTAATG
>CAYITA010000054.1:0-4931 GCA_964366165.1 Candidatus Woesearchaeota archaeon | reverse complement strand
ACAATTAAAGAAATCATCGCGATGCTTGCAAGAAACGCAGTAATTATTAAAAGAATATCTTGAAAACTTGAAAGCAGATCTTCTGGTGTTAAAATAGAAAACTTTTGTGTCTTTTCTGTTTCTCCTCGGAATTTTCTTAATTTTTCTTCTGCATTATTAGCAACATCAAGAATATTTTCTCCTTCATTAATTTGTATCATAACAAAATCAATTCTTTCAGGGATATCAAACAATTCTCTGAAATCCTCCAAACCCATTAAAATAAGACTATCATCCTGAGGGTTTCCGAGCGTCTCTAAAATTCCTTTTACTTTGAAATCTTTTCCATTAATTTTTATTTTATCTCCAGCATTTATTTTTTTATCAAAAATTTCTCCAGTTGAAAATAAATTCCCAATCACAATTTCTTCTCTATCTCCTTCTTTCAGCAATCTTCCTTGTTCTGCTTTGAAAGTGCTTATTTCTTCATAAACAGAAACATGATTCAACGGCAAACCCGCAATCATAACATATTTGATTTCTTTTCCATCTTGTATTTTAGCATTAGCAATAACGTAATATGAATAATCTTTAACTCCTCTAACTTTAGAAAGAATTTCAACATCTTTTTCAGTAAGAATTACCCCCCCAACACTTCCTGGATGCCCTAAAAACCCCGTCGATGGCTGAACAAAAAATTTATCTGCTCCCAAAATCCTAAATTGTTCTTTAACTGCTCCCTGCAATCCAAGCGAAAGAGAAATTAAAGTAAAAATTGTAGCAATAGAAATAAAAATTCCTAACATAGTCAACCAGCTTCTAAGTTTTCTTTGTCTTAAATTTTTAATCGCAAGTTTAAGATAGTCGGAAATCATTTATTCCTCAAAATTTCTTCTTTTAATTTCTTCGTCGAAATCACCATATACTGGATAATAAAATTTAGCCATCATTTGAACTCCATTAAATTGACCAACATTAAATGGATAAAAATCACAATTAGATATACTATTAATTATTTGATTAAATAACATTTTATCTGAAACCCCAGGCTTAAAAGCAACTGGACACTCTCCCTCAAAATAAAATTTATATACATCTGTAAAATATTTTTTTTTGATTTCTGGAATTTTTAATATTGATATATTCTCCGCACACTCGCACATTAATCTAAGAAGATTTCTTCTACATTCTCCTCTCCTCTCAATTTCCAGTTTTTCTTCATTGATTTCCATTTCTTCATTAATTTCCATTTATCTCCTCAAAGCATCGACGACATTTAATTTACTCGCTTGTAACGCAGGCAAAACACCAAAGACAATTCCCAAAAAAAACGAAAGTGCAACTGCGCCGATTAATAAATAATAATTTACAGAAATAATAAATAAATTTGTTCCTAACGAATTATTTACTATTGATGAAATTCCAATAGCGCCTCCTAATCCAATTAACGCCCCAACAATTCCGCCAACTAATCCCAGCAAACCAGATTCAATCAGGAAAATATAAAGTATGTCTTTATTTTGTGCGCCAACCGCTTTCATAGTTCCAATTTCTTTTGTTCTCTCGACCACAGAAGTATACATCGTGTTTGCAATTCCAACACCACCAACAATTAAAGAAATCATCGCGATGCCGACGACAATTGCATTAAGGATATTCAAAATAGTATTCACTGCAGATAAACTTTGCAAGGGCGTTTCAACACTGAATGTTTCCTCACCAATTTTTTCTTTTCTGTCTTTTCTCAACACATCTTTAATTCTTACAGCAACATCTTCAAGTTCATTTTTATCATGCACTTGAGCAACAATTAAATCCCACTCATCATTAATTTTTAAAACATCCTGCAAATCTTTTGAAGGAATCAAAGCAACAGAATTTATTTGAAAACTGCTTGATGGTTTTAGAATTCCAACAACTTTAAAATTTTTCCCCTCAATATTAATATCTTTTCCAACTCTTATTTCTTTGTCATATATTTTTGTCTTTGCAAAATTTGAACCAAGTAACACAGTTCCAGTTTCACCTTTTCTTATTAATCTTCCTTCTGAAACATCAAAATTAAATGCTTCATAAACTAAATTCATTCCTTCTTCATCTGACGGAATATCTGCGACATAAGCAAAATTAGAAACTTTATTATATTCTATATTTACCACTCGAATTAATCTTGGAATAACTAAATCAACTCCCCGGACATTTTCAATAATATTAATGTCGTTATCATTGAGTTTTTCAACAACTGTGCTTCCTGGAGGCCCAAAACCTGTTCCTTTATTTTGTATTGTTAATTTATCAACACTCAACGCGCCAAACTGTCCTGTTATTGCTTCTTTCAAACCCGCACCCAATGAAATCAATGCAACAACTGCAGCTATTCCAATAAAAATTCCAAGAATTGTCAGCCAGCTTCTCAATCCCCGATGTTTTAAATTTTTGAGAGCCAATTTGAAATAATCAAATATCATTAGGAGTTACCCCCCATTTTTTTCTGATTCTCTCTTTTTCATTTTTTGTCTTTTCCTAATCCCCCTGTAAACAAACCAAATTATAATTAATATAATTATAATTCCAATATAAATTCCAGTATTACTTTTTTTAATCAGTCCTAATTTCAACGCTTCCTCACGAGTATAAACTTTAACAGGAAGTTTAACATTTTCTACTTTGTCTTCGTTGTCAAAATCTTTATAGCTGATTTTTGCATTTAAGTTTGCATTTTTATCTTTGAAAATAACATCAAAACTAACTAATTCAGAATCTTCTGCATTGACATTTCCAACGAAAATTGTTTTGCTCGAAATCAACTCATAACCTTCAGGATTTATTTCAACCTGAACAGATTTTATATTTCCCAATCCTCTGTTAATTATTTCTAAAGACACTCTTCCTTTTGTTCCTAAAATATTATTTTGTGTTTCAACAGAAAAATCCAAATCTGTTTTTGCAGAAACCCTTAACCCGAAAGTTCCCTGTTTCTGTTTTTTCTCATCAGTATCCTTATTTGTATAGCTTACAATATAGGGGATATTATAACTTCCAGGAGTTATGTCATTGTTAGCTCTTATTGTGAAAGTTACAGAATCGTCATCATCTTCATCCAAATCATCTAAACTTTTTTCAGAACTTCCCACAACACTGAAAGGGAGAGAAACAATTTGTCCTGTAGAAGATACTGAACTTAAAACAATTGAAACACTCAAGTCTTCAATATCAAAGTTTTCATTATTTTCAACATTTACATCAACACCCCCCTGTTCTCCAGGATAAATTGTTACATATTCAGCGTCGATTAAAACTGCAGAAGCAAATGAAATCATGCTAATTACATAAAGTACTAAAATTACTATTGTGATTATTATTTTTGTTGGGGGGTTCATTTTACAATTTCACATATTCTTAAAATTTTTTCTATTAATTTAAAATATTCAAAATCTCCACATCTAGCTTTACCAAAAATATTTGTATCTTCTAATATTACTCTATCATAAGTATCAATCTCCATAACTTTTCGCGCATTTTCTCTAACTCTTTCCCATTTTTCTATAGTTCTTCCTAATACTTCTGGTCTTAAATCTTCTGAAACAAGAATATGATATAAATTAGCAACTTCCCTGCACATTTTATATCTCATTTCATCAACACTTAATTTTGTTTCTATGTTCGGCGTTGTAGTCATACTCTCCCCATCTGTTCTTGTAATTATTTCTTCTGTCATTTTATTTCATTGTAATTTATTATTTATAAATTTAACTATTGTTACTATTAATAAGTCAAAACATAAACTATTTGCAATTATCTTTTATATTTTTTCTTTTCCAGATTTTTCCAACTTTCTTTTCAATCCACTCAATATTTCCATCTCTTATAGAATATATTTTTTTTACATACTCTTTCGCTAATCCAGAATCATGGGTAATTATGATTATTGTTTTTCCCTGCTTGTTTAATTTTCCCAAAAACCGCAAAACCTTTTCTCCTGTTTTTGTATCCAAGTTTCCTGTCGGCTCGTCGGCAAGAATAACTTCAGGATTATTTGCAAGTGCGCGCGCAATAGCAACTCTTTGCTGTTGTCCTCCAGAAAGCTGATTAGGATAATGATTCATTCTGTCTTCAAGCTCAACAATTTTTAAAATTTCTTCTGCTTTTTTCCCCCTTTCATCTTCATCAATATTTTGAAACATCATAGGAAGCATTACATTTTCTTTTGCAGTTAAATTCGGAATTAAATTAAATTGCTGAAAAATAAATCCAATTTTTTTTCCTCGAATTTGAGCGAGCTCGCTTTCAGTTAAACGTTCAATATCTTCTCCATCTAAATAAATATCTCCTTTTGTAGAATAATCCAGACTTCCTGTCAAATTCATGCTCGTTGATTTTCCAGAACCACTCGGCCCGACAATTGCGACAAAATTTCCCTCCTCAATTTCAATATTAATGCAGTCCAGAGCCTTCACTATTTCTTCTCCCATTTTATAATGCTTTGCAACATTCTTGAGTTCAATTATATTCTTATTTGCCATGTTTCTCTCGGGAAATTCTTCTATTTAAATCTTGCTGATTTGTAAAATAAACCTTGAATTCTTAACTCAAAAGAAAAATTGCTCGAACAAGTTCTCGATATATTAAAAATAAGTAATGTAAAAACCCATCGATGTTTATGATAAATTGTAGTTTTACCTACTAATAATTTAATTAATTTGCGAGTGAAACGAGCAAGTATTTATTTCCTAATTCTTATATTTCAAAATTCATTTAAAAATACGAAGGATTTTTAAACCACCATAAAGAAATAATATTATGATAATTCCGGTTCGTTGTTTTTCATGCGGCAAGCCCCTCGGACACCTGTGGGAAGAATTCAAAAAAAAAGTAGCCGAAGGAGAAAACCCAAAAAAAGTCCTGGATGATTTGGGATTAGAAAGATATTGTTGCCGTTCAGCATTTCTAGG
>CAYITA010000053.1:2693-5066 GCA_964366165.1 Candidatus Woesearchaeota archaeon | reverse complement strand
TTCTAAAACTTTATATATATTCTTTCTCTTATTTAATTATGAACCCCAAAAAAAGATTTGATATTATTGCTGAAAAAATTAAATCAATTAAAATTCAGGGGGCAAGAAATATCGCCAAATCTGCTCTTCAAGCGTATCATTTAATTCCAACAAAATCTTCCAAGAAAAAATTGCTTTCTCTGCGTCCGACAGAGCCGATGATGGAAAATGTTTTGGATTTGGCTGAAAAAGGAAAATATTATGCGGCATTAAAGCATTTCTCAGAATCGCAGGAAAAAATAAACTCCGAAGTTTTCAAACTCATAAAAAATAGAGACATTATTTTCACACATTGCCATTCGACAAATGTGATTAATTCATTAATTTATTCTCGCAAAAAAGGAAAACAATTTGAAGTTTACAATACAGAAACCCGCCCATTATTTCAGGGAAGAAAAACTGCCAAGCAATTAAAAAATTCAGGAATAAAAGTTACAATGTTTGTTGATTCTGCAGTTAATGTTGCTCTTTCTGGAGGAGAGAAAAAAGTTGACAAAATATTTTTAGGGGCAGATGCCCTGTTAAAAAAGGGAATAATAAATAAAATTGGAAGCGAAGTCATTGCACAACTCGCAAAAAATAAAAAAATTCCTGTTTATATCATTGCTGATTCATGGAAATTCACAAAATCAAAAATTCCTCTCGAGAACAGAAAATTAAATGAAGTTTGGGACAAAGCTCCAAAAAATATCAAAATAAAAAATCCTGCCTTTGAATTTGTCCCAAAAAAATACATTTCAGGAATTATAACTGAATTCGGTTTGATGAGATATGATAAGTTTGTGGGGAAGATGAATTGAAATATGGGAAAAAGAAATAATAAAAATATGCCTGCTCGTTCCTCGCAGATTTTCTATTAATAATTAATGAGATATCTAAAAATTGATTTGATAGTTGTAAATTAATTCCATAGTAATTTCTCCCACTACTTAATTTAAATCTCAATTACACGAGCCGAGCGATTTCGTGGTAGAGAGAAAATAAAATATCAATAACTCGTGCGAAGTCGCGAGTAAAAGCGAGTGCAATTTTTTTTATTTCTTTCCCTCTTCCTACACACTAGTTATAATCTTATTAATCTCTTCACCCAATTTTTCCAAATTATTTTCCAATTCTTCCTTGATATTTTTCAATTTATTAATTTGCTCTTCAATTAATTTTCTTGTGTCAGGAATGGATTTTTTAACAAAATTTTTTCCGCCGACATCAACAACCAAATCTTCTTCGATAATTTTTGATTTTATAAAAATTCCTCTGCCGATGTGAGCCATTATTTCAGAATTTTTTTTGCCGCTCAGTTCTTCTAATCCCAAACTTAAATCACCCAAATCTACAATGCTTCTCTCGACTGCCCGAGTTTGCTCCTGCAGTTGATTTATTTGCTGTTCATACATGCTAAGCTTAAATATTAATTCCTGTTGATTTTCCATATTCTCCATATTATTTCAGATTAAGAATATATTCTTTTAACTTAGGATGAAAAGAAGTGGTAAAATTCTTTTCCACATTTTCTGGACTAACCCATTTTAATTCCTTGAAACTGCCCCCAACCTTTTCTTTTCCGCCAACAGCCTCACATAAATAATAAATAGATAAAAATTCTCTTTTCTCCGGATATGTTTTAGCGAAAATAGCTCCAAGATTTTCAATCTTTAATCCTGTTTTTTCTTTTATTTCTCTTTGGAGAGCATCCTCAAGTTCTTCACCGCACTCAATTCTTCCACCAGGAAAACACCAGGTTAATTCTTTTATGTAAGGGTCATTTTCTCTTCTGCCTATAAGAATTTTTTTTGTTTTTGGATTAAAAATAATTCCTAAAACATTCACATAAAAACTGCTCTTTTCCATAAAAAAACCACCACAAAATCCCTTTTAAATGTTTCTTTTCCTCTTAGAATAGTTAAAGTTATGGAATTTATTGATTGTTCTTATTGGAAGAAATTGCACTCGCAGGCTCATGATATTAATTTATTTAGTAATAGAAGAAAACTATTTTTATCATTATCGACGACGTTTTTGATTACTAATTTTTTATTAATTCGAGCGAAGCGAGCAATTTACCATTTAATCTTTTCACACTACATTTAAAACTTTTCTTAAAATTATACTTGAAATAATTCCAGAACCAATATAATACCAAATCCAAACACCCGCTAACTCTGTCGTCGCAAAAATTCCTTTAATCCACCAAAAAAATATCAGCAACGGAATAAGAGTAAATAATAACGGCTTAAACGAATGCTTCATTAATTCCATAGAGCATTCCATCATTTGCTTTTGCATTTCCATCATAACTTTAGAATCATTTTTATTTTCCTTGATTTTAATCTGGCA
>CAYITA010000053.1:0-2593 GCA_964366165.1 Candidatus Woesearchaeota archaeon | reverse complement strand
CATCGCAGGATTCATATCCATTGCATGCTGCTGCGCAATGTTCTGATAGAATTGGAACATAATCATAATTACAAGTAAAATCGCAGTTCCTGAAACTAAAGCCCCAAGCAAATCAGTAACTGCGGCGAGCAAACCAATTGCAGCACCACCCATAACAGTTAATGGCATTATGTATCTATCAAGAATACTTTCCAAAACTCTTTCATCTTGTCTGAAACCCGCAACCTGCAAACCCGACGAAGCAATTTTATGCGCCTGCGCTTTTGCGTCCATTCCAGATGTCTTCACCCAAAAAACTGAAAACACCATCGCAAAAAACATATAAACTAAAATATGCGTTAATCCCTGAAGCAAAAGAAGAGTAGTGTAGCTTTTTCTAATTATTAATTCCAAAAGCCCCTGCGATGAACTTCCCATCCAAAATGCAAGCCCGCATCCGTTTTTGTCACATATAGGTTGTCCATCAACAAAATTTCCCAATAATGTCGGATGTCCCTGCCAATTCTGAACTAATCCTCCAAATAATTGAAGATTTGCAATTAACGCAGCAGTTAAAATAATTGGAATAACCGAAGCGTAAAAAAATGCCAAAGGCCATTTAATCCCATAACCTCTTAATCTTCCAAATGCCAACGGAATTTCAACTTTTAATGATTGAGCCCAAACAACAACTAAGAAAATTAAAACTGTTGCTAATATTGCAGCCAACGCAGTTAAAAATCCAATTTGATCTGGCGGACTGCTTACTAAAGATTGAATCATAACTAAAAATTTACCAGAACAACCAACTATTCCATCTCCAGAAAAATTAAACAAGCAATTTTTTCCTTGAGCATTAATAAACTGAAAAGCCGAAGCAATTAATCTCCAAGAAACACCCGCACCAATAAATAAACTAACTCCTGAACCAAAACCCCATTTTTGAACAACATCATCCATATAAAAAATTATCAAACCCCCTAAAATTAATTGTCCTATAACTATTGAAGTAAATCCAGGCATTGCTTGCAAACCCTGCATCAAAACATAAACCATTGCCTCAAAAATTATGAAAAAGAAAACCAATAATTTCTGAAGTCCCTGAAAAAATTTCTTTCCTTCTACAGTTGTTATATCGATATTTAAAATTCCCGCACCAGTTAATAACTGCAAAATAATCGAAGCTAGTACAATCGGCCCAATACCCAATGAAATAATGCTTCCAAAATCTGTTCCAAGAAGTATAGCTAAATATTCGAATCTTGACAAAGCATTTTCACTCAAGCCATAAAGAGGAATATTCGCTAGAATAAAAAAAGTTCCTAGAATAACTAAAGTCCATTTTAACTTTATATTAAATCCAAGTTTTTTTTCCTCTGGCTTTTTAACTTCAGGTATAAAACTAAAAATATTTTTTAAGTCCATATGCAAATTAAAGAAAAAAGTTGTTTTTAAATATTCTTAATTTTGATGATGGAGAATAGCTCGCTTCGCTCGAATTTTCTTAACTCCGAAATTGACTTCGTCAAATTTCTCTGTCGAAGATTTAAATAAGCCGATAAAAATATTTTTTCATACTACTTATATTCCTCCATCAATCTGCGATGAAAAGAGCAGAAAATTTATTTTTTCACCTTACTTCCTAAGTTTTTTCAATAATCCTTTTTTCTCCGTTGCCAATTCTTTTTTTGTTTTTTCAATTTCTTCAATTCTTTTTTCTGTTTCAATTTTGCTTTTCACATCAGGCAGTTCAAGCTGATGAAGTGCTTTTAACAAACCTCTATCAACATCTATTATTTCATGAATTTTATATCCCTTATATTCAAAATCAACATCAACAGATTTTCCTTCTTTAATATATCTTCGCCATTCTGTTTCCCCTTTTAATAAAACATTACAAAAAGATTGCCATTTCTGAATATTTGCATAAGGGTCGCTTGCATTTAAATCTATTGCCCCAAAAATTATTTCTCTGACAATAGAATGTCCTCTGACAGAGTTATGATTAATATCTGTCCTTTTTAATTTATATTGTTCCATTATAAAAAAATCATGCACTTCTTTATAATTATTTATATTCTAAAAAATATAATTAAAAAATAAGTAGTGCGAAAATATCGTCGATAATTTTTATAAAAAATTGTTTTCCTCAATTACCAATTTTAATTAATTTGAGCAACTTGTTGCGAGCAATTATTCTTCCTTTTCTTTCTTTCCCTCAAAAATTATTTCTCCACCTTTCTCTTTCACTTTCTCCCTCGCTGATTGCGAAGCTTCTTTTGCAGTTATAATTAATTTTTCCTTGACTTCCCCATCTCCGAGAATTTTATAATTTTCCAAATTTATTTCCCATCCTTTTGAAGTTTTCTTTCCATATTTTTCAAGATTTGACTGGATTTGCTCGAGATTAATTCTATCTCGTTTGTCTCTTTTTGTTCCTCTGCTTGTTATTCCTTGTTTTCCAAAATAACTATTTCCATATAATTTTAACACAAGTGTTTTTTTCTGGTCAGCTCTTTTTCCTGTTCCTGCCATTCCTTTTCCACCACGATTACCAGAACTTCTGTGTTTTTTTCTCGCTCCATGCCCAGCTGTTCCCATTTTTCTTCCATGA
>CAYITA010000052.1:0-5092 GCA_964366165.1 Candidatus Woesearchaeota archaeon | reverse complement strand
AACTTCGTCAGAAACATCGTCGGAAACTAGTGAAGAAAATGTTGCAACTTCTACTGAACAAACATCTGAAACTCCTGTTACTGGAAATGTGATTGGAAAATTATTCCAGGGATTTTTAGGATTTTTTAAATTTAGAGGCACAGGACAGGTTTCTTTGGAACTTGATGGAACTATTTCTGGAACAACTTCTGCAGACAAGCCATTTTCTTATACTTTGTCAGAGCGAGAAACAGTTGAATTGATTTCTTCTTCGCAGGATGTTAAGGTTAATGTTGAAAATGGAATTGTTAGTGTTAGCACAGATTATTTTGAAACAGAAAATGGATTTGGAAGCGACTATGTTGGAGAAGAAACTAAATTGCTGGAAATTAATTTAAAAGATTTGAATTTTGTTCCTGCTCCAGGAGAATTAAAAGTTAAATTAATTTATGGAGAAAATGAAATTCTTTCGTTGAATACTAATTTGTCTGAAGGAATTGTAAACAGCGTCGCTATAGAGCAAAATATTACCTTAAATGAAACAGAAATGAATGTCAGTGAAGTTGTTGAGAATTTTAGTCTTAGTTCGTCGGAAATTGAAATTTTATTGAAAGAATTTGGGAACTTATCTATTGAAACAACTAAAGCGGAAATTTTTAATAATAGAATTATTGTCCGATTTGAGATTGGAAAATACTGGGTGGAATATTCTTATGATTCTGATTTGAGCGACGAATCTCTTGCTTCTTCAATTGAAAAAGATAGAATTAAATGGCTCAAGGATTTAGCTGTTAAATTTTCAGAAGAAAAAAATGAACCAGAAAAAATTGAAAAACTTTTGGGAGTTCATGATGTTACAACTTCTGTTCCGGAAGAAAATAATAAATCTATTGCAGAAGAGAATGCGACAATTAATATCAAAACAGAATAATTTTGAGGAAAAGTTTAACTTTTTAGTAGTAAGAAATTTTTATATATGTTGTTAATCCTAAAACCATATCGGTTGTCCTGGAAAGGATGCGACTGTTAAAGCCTCTGTTGAGTGTTCAGCTATTAATGTGGTGGAAGGGCTATAACTCACTGCACGAAACCTGCATTCTTTAAGCTTATTTACAGCGCGAGAAAGATAACCATTAAAACAAGTTAATAGGTTAAGATTGATTTTAACTCTGTTTGTGGAACTTTCTCACCGAGCCCTTAATAAAATGAGAAAGAAAAAATCAAAAAAAATAAAAAAGAGAGTTGTAAAAAAACATAGTAGAAAACCAAGCAATAAAACTAAGGAAAGCAAGATTAAAAAAATTATGAAGTTAAGGAAAAATAGCAAGATTAAGAAATTAAAAAAGAAAAGATGATGTTGTCTGTTGCTCACGATTGATGAAATTTTTCCAGACTTCGTCAAGGAAAAATTTTTTAGGATATAATTAATGCGGTAAAAATTTTATCGGCTTACTTCATTTTCTCGACGAGAAATTTGACAAAGTCAATTTCGTAGTCTATCAATTGAGCAACTTGTTGCGAACATTTGCTTAATCTTTTTTTATTATTGCTCCGTCACTTTTTATCGGAACTTGAAAAATAGCTCCGCATTCTTCACATTGAGCTGTTACAACAACAGTCATTGCTGTTAAAATTTTACAACCCTTTCCAATTACTTTTGAAGCCATCTTTATACTGATATCATTACCGCATTTACATTTCATAAAAATCTTAGAAATAAGTTCTTTTTAAAGATTTAGTTAAACAGGCGATACCAGAATTTAATAGATGAATTTTATTTTAAATTTTTATTTTATGCTTCTGCTTGTTACTATTGCTATGAATGCGAAGCTGAATAATAAAACATCATTTCCTGCAAATAAGCTTATAACAATTCCTATTAGAGAAATTAGAATTATTAATTTGAAATATTTTTGTCCGGATTTGAGTTCTTCTTTTGTTATTTTTGCTAAGAAATCTCCGGCAAAATAGCCAATGATTAAAAATACAATTCCGAATAAAAGTTTTATCGTTTCTTGCATATACTAGAGAATAAAAAACAATTTAAAAAACTTCGTTTTTTAACTCAGTTCAAAATAGGAAATTTTGAAGATTTAAAAATCCTTTGGAGATTTTTAACTCATTAAATTTTGCAATTTAAGATTTAAATACTTTGAGGAGTTAGTAATTCTATGTATAACAAATTTTTAATTATTGCGAGCAAGAAAGATAAGGCCGGAGTAAATATCACGACTGCCTTGAGCCAGTTCAGGAAAAATCCTATTTGGAATTCTACGCAGGATGCAAAAGGTTTTGATTTTTATTTAAGAGACGAAGAAATAATCTCAGACAAGAATCTTGACATTAAAAAAATAAATAACTATGATTTTATTATTTTTGCGTCAAAGCACCAATCTGAAGCAGGCGGAAAAACTCTTTCAATTCACGCGCCAGGAAATTGGAGAGAAGTTAGCAATGATTTTGGCGGAAAATCTGGAAAAATCTGTCTGACTTCAGCTTTATTTTTGAAACAAACTTTTGAAATTTTAAATAAAAATGTAAAAGAATCTGACTTGGATTATCAGGTTACTTTGGAATGCACACACCACGGGCCGTTAATTGAAAAGCCATGCATGTTTATAGAAATTGGAAGCAGAGAAGAGCAATGGAATGACAGAAGAGCTGCGTTTGTAATAGCAAAAACAATTAACGAGATAATTGAAAATTTTGAAGAAAATACTTACAGAGAAATTGCAGTTGGAATTGGAGGGCCGCATTATTGCCCGAATTTTAATAAAATTCAGTTAAACAGCAATGTCGCAATTTCGCACATAATTCCGCAATATGTTTTTCCAATTTCCGAAGAGATGGTAAAGGAAGCGATTATTAAAACCGACGAGGAAATTGATTTTTTTGTTTTGGATTGGAAAGGTTTGGGAAATTCAGAAGAAAGGCAAAGAGTAATTAGTATTCTTGAAAGAAATTACATAAATTACAAAAAAACTTCAGAGATAAAAAAATAAAAAGTTGGTTTGTTAAGGAAAAATTTTTTGAAAATAGAAATAGTTATATTTAATTGTCGGAGAATTAATAATTAAGGAATTTCAGCTTAAACTATTTATTTAATTTTCCATCATAAACTAATGCGCCAATATCTGTATCAACTAATGGCTCCCTCATTAATCCAGACCAAGCACTCCTGTATTTTCCTATAAGATGAATACCACACGTTCTATGCTCATTTAAAGGTTCTCTTTCTATTAAATCAATAAAAAAATCAGAGGTTGGTATTTTTGGAGGTTTAATTTCAATTGATACGATTTCCTTTCCGATAATATTTTCCAATTTTGAAATATATTGTTCAACTTATGGTAATTGTAACACCCCTCGCACAGAATTAGTGATATTGGCTTGACATACATAAATTACTTTTTCATTTGCTTGGCATTTATGAAAAAGATATTCTCCAAAAGAAATATATTCTCCTGAAGAGGATTTAAGTTTTTCAACTGTTTCTTGAGAAGCGAATTTTATTAGTCTGCCTATATTTTTATCTGTATCTTCATAATTATCACCAACGAGTGATCCAATTAAATCAGGGAAAATTTGTCTTTTAAAATCTACAACTTAGATTCTCGGAAAATCTCTTACTCCCATTAATTCATGTTCGCATTTAGGACATTTATTTGTCATAATTATCTACAAAATTTAATGGTTTTAAATATTTTTGTATTCTTTAATATATATTGAAATCTTTATCACCTAACCCAAAATTTATATATCATCTTTCTTTAATTGATTTATGGAAAAAAATATTATTGAGAAAATTAAAAGTTTGAATCCGGAATTGAGAAAAAAATTATTAAAAAATGTAGCTGATTTGGCAGATATTCTTCACGAATTTACAAATAAAGACCAAAAGACAAATACATATAATTATACTTTTTTTCAAAATGTTTTGGAAATTGAAATTGAACAGGCAAAGAGAAAAAATAGAAAAATTTCTATCGCAATATTGGATTTGGATTTTTTCAAAAAAATAAATGATACTCTCGGGCATATTAAAGCAGATAAATTACTGATTAGATTTGCGGGTGTTTTGAAAGAGCAAACAAGAAAATCCGACGTTGTTGCGAGATTTGGAGGAGAAGAATTTTTAATTTTATTTACAGAAACTTCCTTAGATAAAGCATTAAAAGTTATGAATAGAATAAGAAACGCAGTAAAAAAAGATAAATTTCTTAGCAAAAATTCTTTAACTTTCAGTTCTGGTTTGACAGAGTTCAGAAAAAAAGACAGCAGTGAAAAAATAAAAAAAAGAGCAGACATAGCGCTTTATGAAGCAAAAGAAACAGGCAGAGACAAAATTGTTGTAGTGAGATGAAAATTTTATTCTAATTATAACTCTAAAAACAGGCAAAGGAGATAAATCTACAAAGAAGGATTTAGATAAGAGTGTTGATACGATTTTAACAATTGGTTCAATGTTAGAGAAGAAGTTTAAAGGATTTAAGGTAGGAAGATGTAGGTGTTTGGTAGATGGGAATACGCTGATTCTTGATTAAATCGGAAGATTTATAAACATTCATTAATAATGAATAATTATTCACTTTAAACGAATAATTAAGATGATACCTAAAAACACAAAGAAGATAATCCTCTACTTATTAAGACATTTAGAACTTGTTAATATTAATCAGATTTCTAAAATCTTAAATATAAGTGTAGGAAGTGCATTTAAAATTTTAAAAGAACTTGAAAAGAATAATATTGTTGTATATTCTGATTTAGGCAATGCTAAGTTCTATCAGATTAATTTAAACAATGAAGAAACAATAAAATGGTGTGAGATTCTTTTGTCAGAAGAAAGAAGAAAGTTAAAAGGTTACTCAAAAATTTATGCTGAAGAAATACAGAAATTTGAACAAGCAGAACTTATTATTTTATTTGGCTCTGTTTTAAACAATAAAGACTTTAATGATGTGGATGTTCTGTTTATAACTAATAAACCAAAAGAAGTTACAAGGTTTTGTTTAGGCATATCAAAGATTAAAACTAAGCCAGTTGTTCCATTAATTCTAAAGAAAGAAGATTTTATTAAAGAAATAAAAACTAAGAAAGAAGTAGTTTTAAA
>CAYITA010000051.1:0-5594 GCA_964366165.1 Candidatus Woesearchaeota archaeon | reverse complement strand
GAAGTTACTTCTGGAAAAGTTTCTTGAAAATTTTCTTGGGGAGTTATTTCCGAAGATGTTTCTGAAGTTGTTTCTAATGAAGTTTCTTGCGAAACATTTGTCTCTTCAGTTGGAGTTTCTGTTTCAGCATTATTTTTTTCTTTGGTTTTATTAGAACTTGCCTTATTTAAAATATTCAAAGTAAATGAAACTTCAGGATAAATTTTTTTAATTCCCTCAATTCCATAACCCGAGCCAGTTCCGGGAATTTCTTTTCCTTCAACATAAAAATTTCCCTCGCTGGTTTTATCAGAAATAATCTCTGAAAGAATATATTCTGATGTCTGATTTGAATCTTCAAGAATTATTTTAGAAGATGACGGCAATAATTCTCCTTGTTTCATGGAAATTCTTAAATTTCCCGTCAATGGCTCTCCTTCAACATAATTTGCATTTAATCCTAAAGCAACTTGTCCTGTTAATTTATTCTCAAAAAAAATTGTAAAATAAATTAATGCAAAAATAAAAAAAAGTCCAAAAATTATCAAAGAAATTTTTTTAAAATTTATATTACTACTATGTCCCCTATATTCAGATACAACTTTTCCGCCGATTCTTTTGCTGTGATAAATATACGGGCCGTAAGTTCTCCCATTTTTCACAATGTATTTTTTATAAACCATTTCCCCTCTTTTTTAGTTGTTCAATTCCTTATGTAAGTAAATTTCAAATAACTAAATAAATAAAAGAAAAAGAATATTTAAATGTTTCTTAAATCTTCAAATCTTATGATTTGAATGCACAAAAATGCAAAGACATTTTTGGGCCTAGAAAATCTTCAAAACTTCTTGTTTTGAATGAGTTAAAAAATTTCCTGTTTTTTAAATCTTTGATTTTCTATGAGTTAAAAATGTGCAAGCATTTTTAAATAAAAAAATTAAAAAATAATGTAGGGTAACTGCATTATTGTTGAATAGGAATAAGCACAAGCGATTGATTATTTCCAACAGGAATTGCAACTCTTCCAGTCTGTTGAATTTGAATAAGAATCGCGTTTATCAAATCAGTTTGTCCAACAGTATAAGCATCAATTTGTTTTTGTTGTATTGTTTTATCTATAAACGGCTTTACCAAAAAAGAATATGCCAAAATACCAACAAGAATAATTATAATTAATATTAACGCCTTCACTATCAAACTGCTATTATAATTTTGCTCTCTCATCATTTTAAACCCCCTTTCATCTTGTAGTTATTTCCACCATTGTTATAACACTCTTCACAGAAATTCCGTCGTCTGATGAAACATACGCAGATATCACATCTCCCGGCTCGAATGTCACAACATTCTTTGATTGAATATCATAATCTTTTTTAATTCCAACAGATGAAGCTTCAATTGTATTTCCAAATCTTATTGGCTCTCCATTTTTATAAATAATAATTTCCACTTCTTTTCCCGGATTAACAACATCCAAATTAGTTGAAATTCCTGTAATTCCTCCGGCTCTCATCATAACATATCCAGATTTTAAACTTCCTACAACACCTGTTGCTGTTTTCAAGAATCCGTCGGAGATTTCATTTTCAGAACCGAAATTCAAGAACTGTCTTACATCTCCAGACACAACCAAATCTCCCTGACTTTCCATTTTTTCGCTTGAATATGTAACTACAAATAACTGCTTGTTTTGATTTTCAGTTTCATTGTAATCTATATTGTAAATAGCAATATTCGCATTCTCGGCATTTTCAATATTAACATCTTCTGGCAATGTTTTAATATCAACTTCAGAAATATTATTTATTTTCTCTGCCCCTATTCCTTTTTTTTCAACAAATTCTTCGACATATTTTTGCACAGCGTCGGAAATTCCTTCGGATTTTGAAACCTCTTTGACAACATTTGTAATTTCTTCTTTCTCCTGCGAACTTAAAGAAGTTTCAGCATAAACTCCAATTGTCATTATAAAAATCATTGCAACAGCGAAACCAACAATTAGTTTTTTCATCTTGAAAACTTCCTGTTTTTAAGAGATAAAAAATTTCCTATTTTTTATATTCTCTTTTTTATTAATCTAATTAAGAAAAAGTTATATTTAAAGGTTTTGATGATGTAAGGTAAAATACACAAAGTATAATCAAGAAAACTTTTTATTGCCTTTAATAATTAAATCTTCTTTCATAATTTTTATGGTCAAAATATTCGATTATAATCGCAAGGATTTCAATATCATTTCCTGCAATAGAATAAACTAATCTCCAGCCTTTTGGAAGTTTATACCAAAATAAATTATCAATATTATATTTTTGAATATATTCTTTAGGAATTAGTTCTCTTCTGATTTTTTCTCCAGAAAAAACATTTTCTTTTAGAGTTTCAATAGCCCTCTTAATTGCTTTTTTTAGCCAATCTTCTTCAGGCAAAGAATTAAATGCCTCTTCTGTTTTATCTTCAGCAAAAATAACTCCATCTGCTTTTTTAATCAGCCCCCATAAATATTAATATTTTTTCTTATTTAAGAATTTTTGTATTAATTCTGGATTCCAAATATAAATTATAAACCCCTCTTTATCGACGGCGATTTTATTATTTTCATAAAGATATTTAAGAATAACATTAAAAGTTCCCCACATTATTTTTTTTGGAAGACTATTAAACAATTCAGTTTTTCTAAAATCCCCACTATTTTCTTTTATAAATTTTTCAACCATTATGACTGTTTCAAGTCTGGGACTTCTCGTTATTATTTTTTTCACATTAAAGTTAAGTTCTTTTTGTTCCATTTTGTATTATATATCAAATGATAATATTATCAATAGATAACACTATTTAAACATTTCTATAATAGGAACAATAAAAATATTTTCAGATTGCTTTTTATTTGTAAATTAATTATCTCAAATTGCGTTCTTATCATCGCGTTTTTACATTGATTATTAATAAAAAATCTGCGAATGAAATGAGCCAAATAATTTATGTTTATAAAATTTTTATAAAAGGACTTAATATTTAAGAATTATTTTTAGTTAATTTTTTCCTCAAGAAATTTTATCTATACATTTCCCAATGCTGGGCTGCTGCTGGAGCAGGAATTAATGGATGAGTGTCGTTGTGGAACAGATAAACTAAAACATCGCTTCCTATGCCTTCTAAATAATAACCTGATGAATTTCCATAAAATTCATTATCACAACTTTTAAAAATGTTTTTTAAGATATGTAAGCAAAACTTTATATAATTGTTAATTAATTTATATTCATGAAAGAATATGAAATTTGGATAAAAAAATCTGAACAAGATTTAGATACTGCAAAATATAATTTATCTGGGGAAAAAATTGATGCAGGATTATTTTTTCTGCAACAATCAGCTGAAAAAGCATTAAAGGCAATATATATAAAAAAATTTAAAGAATTATTAAAAATTCATGATTTGGTTATAATTTCAAGGAAATTAAATGCGCCTCCAGAAATAATAAATTTTTGCAAAAAATTAACTCCTCTTTATCAATTTACAAGATATCCGGATGTTTCTGAAACTAACAAAGTTGAAAATATAAATGAATTTATTTTTTATTCTGAAGAAGTATTAAAATGGGCAAAAAAGAAATTAAAGGAATAAAAAAATTTTTAATAAAATTAAAAAAAGATTTTGGTGTCTCAAGGGTTGTCTTTTTTGGTAGCAGAGCAAATGGAAATCCCAAAAAATATAGCGACATTGATTTAATAATTGTTTCAGATGATTTTAAGAATATGAATTTTTTTGAGCGGGTTTCCAAAATGTATGATTATTGGGACTTGGATTATCCAGTTGATTTCCTATGTTATACAAATAAAGAATTTGACATATTAAAAATAAAAATATCAATTGTAAAAGAAGCATTAAAACACGGAATTCTCATTTAGAAAACATTTGTAAATTATTAAAATGTGAGTGGCTCGTGAAATCGCTCGTCGTCTAGGATTTGCATTAATTAATTTTCCGACGAGAAAATTGCGAATGTGATGAGCAGTAAAATTTATTCACAATTTTTTCCCAAAGAAAAATTATCTATACATTTGCCAATGTTGTGCTGTGGTTGGGACGGGTATTAACGGGTGTGTGGGTCTGCGTGAAAATAAATTAATATCCGTTCCGATATAAGATTCCCCTTGCCTTGTTAATAAAATTAATTGTTTTAAGTCTTAATTCTTCAACTTTATTTTTATCAAAATTATATTTTGAGGAATAAGACGCTTCTTCTCTATTATCTTTTGTATGAACATAAATAAGCAAATCCTGATAGTCCAAAAAGAAAATATTAATTAATTCTATATCTTCTTTAGTTACTCCCTCCCCGTAATATTCTTTTGCAAGCAAGCACAAAGTTGCGTCGTGATTTTTAGAATAAAACTGTTTTGTTCTTATTAAAGCCAGCGCAATTTGATAAATCGCATAATAGCATCCAGTTATACACCAATCATAATATTCTAACTTCATATTATCTAAAACAAATTTTAAATTATGTTCCGATTTTAAAACGTGCCCTTTTATTTCTTCCAAATCAAGAGGAACTTTTTGTATAATCTTTTTCCTTTCATAAAAACTAATTTTTTTGTCTAAAAGTTTCGGAGTTGATATTAATTTTCTTAAAACTTTAACCTCCATTTAAATATACCTCGTAAAACAACATTTGATTAAATATTGGATAACCAGTATTTAATGCCGATTGAATAACTTTATCTTCTTTGAGTTTTATTTCCTTTAAAAATTCATCATAAGTTATTTGAAAACAATTAATTTTAATTCCTACTTGAGCATCTACATAATCTTTTGCTTTATCAACATTTATTTTTTTGTTAACAATTAAAAGCAAATCTATATCTGAATTTTTTCTAAAAGTTTCTTTAGCTGTTGAACCAAATAACAATGCAATAAGTGGTTTTTCAATTAATTTGTCTAAAAAATAATTTATAGCTCTTCTTCTTGCTAAAGAAAGTTTATTTAATCTTTCGATATCAAAAAAAGAAAAGATGTTGTTTAATTTCTCGCTTTTCTTAATTTTATATTTTTTTAGATTGCCGTCTTTTTTAGAAATTAGCAATCCTTCATCTTCTAATTGATTTAAAAATCTCATTGCGCTATTTGCATAAAGTTTAGTTCTCCTTGCTATTTCTCTTAAATGCAAATTTGCTTTTTTATCCTCGTAAAAAAGTTTTAATATTTTGCTATTTCTATTATTTATCATTGTAATCATAATTTGTACAATTGTACAAATTATTTAAACCTTCCTATTCCCAAAATTTTTCCAAGAAAAATTATCTATACATTTCCCAATGCTGTGCTGCTGCTGGAACAGGGATTAATGGATGAGGTGTTCTGTAAAATGGTTCTATTAAAACATCACTTCCAACATCCATTTTTCTAAAACTATCTGGACTTGGTGTAGTTGATGTTCTGTCATCTCTAATTAACGCCAAAATATCCTGTAAGTTTGTTAATTGTGTTCCATCTCTGTTATAAAACCATCCCCACTGCAGTGGATAACCTGTTCCTGCATAAATTTGTGCAATTCTTGTTCTATTTTTGTAAAAAAGATTATTTCCAGGAGAAGATGTTGTTCCATAATCTGC
>CAYITA010000050.1:0-6113 GCA_964366165.1 Candidatus Woesearchaeota archaeon | reverse complement strand
TCGCGATTGCTTGGATAATTGGAATGAGTTTGCCGTTGGTGAGTGGATTAAATAATCCGACTTCAACAGGTTTGCCTGCAAATGGTCAAAAAAAAATATTTGTTCCACCAGAAGTGAAATTTGATATTAATAAAGAAATTAAATTTCCTGTTGATGGAAAAGATACAATTTTTAGTTCAGGAACAATTAATTTAAATGATAAGAGTGAAGCTTTTCTTGGGAATCAAAAAGTTCCTATTAATGTTTTACAACAAGGACTTATTGACGAAAAAATTTCTGTTATAGATAATGGAGAATATTTTTTTAGACAAGGTGCTAATAATTATATTGCAACTCCTGGAAAAGAAATAGAAAATGTAGGTTATGGTGAATGGGCTCGACGACAATCAATCGCAGAAACCGGAAATGCTCCTGGATTATTTAAGCCTGGAGGATTGTTTGGAGAAGGAACTTTTAGTGGTGCTCTTGCAGGCGGTTTAAAATGGGCTGGAGTTGTCGGCGGTATTCTTGGACTTGCGAGTATGTTTGTTCCTGAAAAATATAAACCTGTTATGAATGCTTTAACTCCTGCTCTTACTGCTGGTTCATTTTGGGCTGGAACTCTTAGTAAAGCTTTTAGTGAAACAGGAGTTTGGGGAAGCTGGGCAGCAGCTCATCCTACAGGAGCAGCGTGGATACAATGGGGAGGAGCAATTGGAATTGCAGCAATAATATTTGCTTTATTGTATAAAAAAGAAGGGGAATCTCAAGAATTAATTAAATTTGAATGCAATCCTTGGGATGCGCCTGTTGGTGGACATGATTGTGAGAAATGCAACAAGCAGGGAATTTTAGGGTGCAGTGAATATCAGTGCAGAAGTTTAGGGCAGGCATGTGTTTTGGAAAATGCCGGAACAGAAGAAGAAATGTGTTTCTGGAAACATAGAGATGATGTAGAACCACCGATAATAACTTTGTGGAATGAAGCTCTTCCCGACGGATATCAATACTCCAATGATAAATCAGTTTCTCCTCCAGACAAGGGAGTTAAAATAACAAATAAAGAAAAACTAAATGGGTGTGTTCCTGCATTTTTTCCATTGAGTTTTGGAATTACAACTAATGAGCCTTCAAGATGCAAATTAGATTATACAAGAAAACAAAAATTTGATGATATGAATTTTTTCTTTGGAGGAAGTTCTTTATTCAGATATAATCACACGCAGACAATGAGTCTCCCAGGACCGAGTGCGCTTAAAGAACAGAATTTAACAATGCAAAATAATGGAGAATTTAGTTTATACACAAAATGTTCTGATGCGAATGGAAATATTAATACCTGGAATTATGTTTTCAAATTCTGCGTCGATAATGGGCCAGATACAACTCCACCTTTAATTGTTACAACAAATTTATTGAATGGAATGCCAGTTGCATACAATCAATCTTCGATAAATCTTGAAGTTTATGTGAATGAGCCGGCAACTTGCAAATGGAGTCATAGAGATCAGGCTTATGACAAGATGGAAGAAAATATGGCTTGTTCTTCGTCGGTGTTTGAAATGAATTCGCAGATGCTATACAAATGCTCAACAACTTTGTCTGGATTGAAAAATTCTTACACAAATGATTTTTATTTTAGATGCAAAGACAAGCCATCTGCACCAGCAGATAGAAATGTAAATACTGAATCTTACAAATTCAGTTTAATTGGAACTCGTCCACTGGCTATAAAATCAGCATCTCCAAATAATAAAACAATAAAAGATGCGACAGATGTTATTAAAATCACTCTTGAAGTTGAAACATCAGAAGGATACGAAGAGGGAAAGGCAATGTGTTATTACAGCGATACTGGAGAAACAGACAGTTACATAATGTTTTTCGATACGAATAATGATAAACACAAACAGGAATTATATTTGCCTGAAGGAAATTATAAATATTGGATACGGTGCATTGATTTGGGCGGAAATCCTGACGAGAGAGAAATTAGTTTCAGCGTCGATACAGATACTCAGATTCCGTTAATTGTGAGAGCATTCAAGGAAGAATCTTATTTGAGATTAATAACAAATGAAGAGGCAGAATGTGTTTATGACAGTGTTGATTGCAATTATTTATTTGCCGACGGAACAGCAATGACTCGCTCTTCTGAAGGAGAAAATCATTTTACCGACTGGAATACAAATTCTAATTTATATGTCAAATGCAGAGACAAATATAAAAACGAGCCACTTCCAAATTCCTGCAGTATTATAATCAGGCCTTTTGAAATTTATGTGCAGAGGGGATGAATTATTTTTGTTAATTAAATCTTGAAAACAATATATTTTGTAAAAATTTGCTCGCAATAAATTGCTCGTCGATTTATTTTAATTAAATAATGCAAAAACACCGACGATAATTACAATAAAGAAGTTTCTTTCACTACTAATTATATCCATCTGCGAGTTCGCGAGCAGGAATTCTTTCCTTCTCTAAAAATTTATAAGTAATAGTTTTTATATATAATTATGAAAAAGAAGAAAGCGCAGTTAGATTTATCTTTTGGGATGATATTTTCAATTCTTTTAATTATAATTTTTTTGATATTTGCTTTTTGGGCAATAAAAAAATTTTTGAGTTTTGGAGATTTTGCTGAAGTTGCAAGATTTAAAAATTCGCTGCAGGAAAATGTTGATAAAATTTGGCGAGGACAGCAGGGAGAATGGAATCCTCCTTCAGGATATGTTTTGCCTAAAAAAATAGAATATGTTTGCTTCATTGATTTTTCCATTGAGAGCAGAGGAACTAATAGGGAATTTTATGAAAAATTGCGGCAACTTAATTTTGGCGGAGATGAAAATCTGGTTTTTTATCCAATTGGTTCTGCTGAAGGACTGGATTCCACAAAAATAAATAATATTGATTTGGAAAAAATTGTGGAAAATGAAAATCCGTATTGCATTCAAAATGTCGGCGGAAAAGTTAAATTAACAATTTCAAAAAATTACGGAGAAACTTTAGTGACGATAAAAAGAAATCAGTAAAAAATTCTTGCTCGTAAACTCGCAAAATATTGATAAAATAATTAACATAAATCATCGAAGATAAACTAATATTGGATTTTTACATTACTTAATCTTTATTAATTTACGAACGAAGTGAGTGCAAAAATATTAATTTCTGAATTAACTTAAAAATCCAAAGAATTTATAATTAGTATTTTCCTTATTATTTTATGCAAGAAAATAAAGGTTATTTACAAATATCTTTTGCATGGCTATTTGCGATTATTGTTGGGGCAGTTATTTTGTTCATTGCTATATTTTTCTCATCCAAATTAATAAAAACAGAACAAGAAGAAATAAGTTTGAAAACTGGAAAAGAATTTGGAATTTTATTAAATCCTTTGGAAACTGGATTTGAATCTTTGAAATCTAATTCAATTATTATGCCGATAGAATCGAGGATTTACAATAAATGTAATTTAGATGGTGTGTTTGGGAGACAGCGAATACAAATATCGCAGAAAAATTTTGGGAAATGGACAGAAACAGATTTAGATGTTGGTTTTTCCAATAAATATCTTTTTTCTGAAAATGTAGTTGAAGGGAAAAAATATTTTCTTTTTTCAAAACCGCTAAATTTCCCATTTAAAGTAACTGATTTAATTATTGTAACCTCCTCTGAAAAAAAATATTGTTTTCAAAATGCTCCTGAAGAAATTGCAAATGAAATAAGCAGAATAAATCAAGAAAATTTGTATGTCGAAAATTGTTCTAAAAGAAATGCGAATGTTGTTATTTGTTTTGAAGGGGAAAGTGGTTGTAATATTAATGTAGACTATGAGGATGGAATTGTAAAAAAAGGTTCTGACACAATTTATTTTGAAGGTGACGCATTAATGTATGCAGCAATATTTTCTGATAAAAATATTTATGAATGCCAGTTAAAAAGAATTATGAAGAGAATTAAAACTCTTTCTACAATTTATATTGACAAGGCAAATTTTGTTAGTATGATTGGATGTAATACTAATTTAAATTCAGATTTGCTTGTTTTAATTAATCTAGCAGACAATCTAAAAAGTTCTTCGGAACTTAATTCAATTAAATTAATTGCTGATGATATTGATGAAAAAAATAAAGAGGCAATATGTAAGTTATGGTAGTAAAAGAAACCCCTTGTTTTCTTTTGAACTTCCTCGAAGCACTGAAGGGTGGCATCTTTTCATTGCCTCCGATAGATACCACTTTAAATTGCCTCCGACGAAAATCGCGAAAAATAAAAACAATTTCGAATAAATCGCAATTTAAAATTCAGCAAATGGCATTTATGTTACTGGCTGTGACTTTATTTTTTGTTTTAGCAGGAATATTTGTTCTTATATTTAAATTTTCCGATTTGAAAGACGCTGCGACAGAGATTTCAGAAAAAAATGCCTTACTTTTAGTAACGCGACTGGCAAATTCTCCAGAATTTTCCTGCGGAGAGGTTTTTGATTATGCAGGCATTGCTTGTATAGATAGTGATAAAGTCATGGCTTTAAAACAAAGTCAAAAAGAATATGGGGATTTTTGGGGTGTTTTGAATATAGAGATAAGAAAAATTTTATCAAACAAAACTGATGAATGCACTATTAAAAATTATCCTGATTGTGGATTTATAAAAATAAAAAGGAGTGATGAAATTGGAGATTTTATTTCAAATTTTGTTATTTTATGCAGAAAAAATGGTTTTGAGGGAGAAGTTTATGATAAATGCGAAATATCCAGATTAATGGTAAGTTACAAGCCAATATGATAAAAAATAATAAAAAAACAAAAAGAGGGCAAGAAGAAATGGTTGGTTTTGGATTGATTATAATAATTGTAGCAATAATTATATTAATATTTTTGAGATTTTCGCTTACAGAACAAAAAAGTAACATAGAAAGTTTTGAAGCAGATAATTTTGTATTTGGATTTTTGCAACATACAACAGATTGCAAAAATAATCAAAAATTTCTTAATATAAAGGAATTAATTTTTGAATGCTACAATGAAAAAAGCTGCGAGGATGGAAGAATTGCCTGTGAAATATTAAATTCCACGCTAACAAATATAATTGAAAAAAGTTGGGATGTGAATGAGGGAAGCCAATATCAAGGGTATAAATTAATTATTAATTCAAATCAGGCAAATCTAATTAATATGAGTTCAGGAAAATTAAATGGAAATAGTAAAGGAGCTTCACAGGATTTTTCAAGAAGTGGCAATGAATTTCAAATATTATTCAGTGTTTATGAAAGTTAGACATATATATGAAAAGCAATGCTGTCTATTATAACTTCAGGTTTATATCTTATTCTATTTTTAGTTTTTTCTTCTACTAATTGCACAAACCCGAATCTTTCTAGAAGTTTTATATCATCATTTACAGATTTAAAACCTCTACCTAAAATCTTAGCTAAATCATAGATAGATTTTGGTTTTTTTGTCTTAATTGCATATAAAATTCTTGCTTTTTCGTTGCTTAATATTTGCCTTAAGGACAATAACCCTGAAAAATCAAAATCTGTTTTTGTTACTCCTGGTTTTTTAAATATTTCAAAGGCTCCAGATGATTGTTTTATATAAATATCTCTTATTTTTTCCTTAGACATTTTATTTTTTATATCGGGTATTTATTTTAATATATATTATTTTAATATACCCTATGTTAATAAATGTTTTGTTTTTAGTAGCAGAATAATCGTATTAATGAATTAGTGACAACATTAGATTTATAAATAAATACTCAAAAAATAGGTTTTTATGAAATAATGACGATTCAAAATGGTTGTGGTTTTATAAAGAAAACAAAATTTTGTATAATACACCTTAATGGTGTTCTATAGGGAATATAGAATAGTAATCTCAACAAAATAGCTTTCCCTATGCTGTTAGGTTGAGGAGGTTGTCATAGACAACATAATTATAGAGTTGAAAGGAGGTTAAAAAAATGAAATATTTATTTAAAAAAATATCGGCAATTACAGCTAGTGTATTATTAACAGGTATGACTATGGGTGTTGCTGCTGCTGCAGCTTTCCCAACAGATTTCACATCAACTACACCTGCTATTGTATATGGTGCTAGTGCTGATCCAATGGATTTGACACAAGCAAA
>CAYITA010000049.1:0-6195 GCA_964366165.1 Candidatus Woesearchaeota archaeon | reverse complement strand
TTTTAACTTCTTAAACTTAGCGAGAAAAAAACCCTCAGTGTTATTGTCCTGCGGATAAATTCTGCAACTTTGTTTAACTTTTTTGGAATATTTTTTTTCAATCCAACCTGTAATTCCTTCACGGCATTTTACTGGGATTGAAATTTTTTGGATTTTCATTTCAGGAAAATTTTTAATAACAAAATCCACGACTTCTTCATTTTCTTCAGGAGCATGAGTGCAAGTTGAATAAATCATTTCTCCTCCAACTTTTAGCAAATCAATTGCTGTTGCGATTAATTTTTTCTGCAGTCCAGAAAGCTGTTTTATTGTATTTATGTTCCACATTTCATAAGTTTTTAGAGATGAACGCAAAGTTCCCTCACCAGAACATGGAGCATCAACGAGGATTTTGTCAAATTTTAATTCTGGATAAAATTTTTTTAATCTTTCGCACATTGCCGCGCCATCTTTTTTTGTTACAATTGCATTCGCAACCCCGCACCTTTCTAAATTCGAAGATAAAATTTTTATTCTTCCCATTGAAACTTCGTTTGCAATTATTAATCCGGAATTTTTCATTAGGGCAGATGCCTGTGTTGTTTTGCTTCCTGGAGAAGCACACAAATCAAGGATAATTTCATTTGGTTTTGGATTTAGCGCAATTATTGGAAGCATGCTTGCTAATTCTTGAATATAATAATATCCAAGCAAGTGTTCCAATGCTCTGCCTAATTCTCCGGGCTCGAGGGTGATTAAAATTTTTTGGATTTGCTTTAAATTTGTATCCCGCCCCCTCGCGATTTCGCACGAGTTATCAACTAAATTTAAATTCTCTCTACCACGAAATCGCTCGCCCACCCCTAAATTGCTGCTCGCTTCGCTCGCAGAATTATTTAATTGAAGTAATCTAAATTCATCGATTTTATTATTACTATTAAAATTTTTTTCTACATTACCTATATTTTCTTTTTCATCGACGTATTTCCCCCCGACAATCATCACTTCTGGATTTGATTTCCATGGCTGAGAAATTTTCCAATTTTTTTCTTCAAGTCTTTCTTTTAATTTTTCCACAGAAATTTTTAATGTATTGCATCTTATGGATTTTACCGGCTCCTGATTCAGTATTTTCAGATATTCTTCAAAATCTTTTTCATTAAGAAGCAATTTCATTCTGTCGACGAATAATTGCTTTAGTTCTGGTTTTTTCCTGTCTGTCATTGGAATAAATAAGAATTGCTGTTTAAAATATGTGCGGTTCATTTTTAGATAATCTGCATAAGGATGAAATTTTAAACCGGCATTGTAAATTAAGTGGCTCCTGTAAAAAAAGTCAAATATAATGTAAGCCCAGAAAGAATTAATGTTCCTATGGCCAAAACCCAAGTAGCCTTCACAAGTCTTCTGTTCGTTTCATGAATTTTATAAGCATTATATAATTGAAGTACTGCATCAGTATGGATGTTTGGAATTATCATTGTATTGCTTCCAAGTTTAATCTTTTGTTCTTTAATATTCTGTAATTCACAATAAGCAAAGACTTTTTTATAATCCTTAAACCATTCTGGAAAATCCATATAAATTATGATACCGAAAAATTTAAATAATATCGTTACTATAATAAAGTAATTAAATATTTATTATAAAAAATGGAAAGAAAAGAACACAATGTCGGTGTAGCATATCTGACTAATGTAATTATGGATGGTGGGGGTTCTTGTGTTGAGATTGAAGTCTATGTTGATAAACAACCAAATTCGGTTATACGGAAATCACTTATGGAAGATTCTGTTTTATTCGGTGCTTATGGAACAATGGTTGGAAATACTTTAATTGAAAAAGGATGTTCAAGATGCGATGTAAGAACAGATGGTGTTAAAGGAAAAAAATTAGAAGATTTTGCTAAAACTCTTAGAGAAAAAGGACTGGAAATTAATATAATTGATAGGAGATTCCCTTAATTATTACTAACTATTTTTAAGAAAAATTTAAAAAAATAAAAAACTAAATTATTTAGATTTTGGAACAACTTCAGCAGGTCTTACTTCATAAGCATCGACTGTTGGTTTTCCATTACTATCTACTCTTAAAAGATAGGAATTACCATCATATCTCAAAATAGTTTCTTTTTCTCCATTTCCATCCAAATCTTCAAGTTTTATTTCTAATTTGTTTGGAATTGTATAACCAATTTGGACCTTATCTGTTTTTGGAATTTGATTATCAACGAAGTGTCTTTGAATTGCTTCACCACTACCAAATCCAATTAGGAATCCTGCTATTGGTGGAACTGCTATCCTTGAAAATAGGTTCTTTTCTGACATTTTGTTTTTCCTCCTAATTATTTAACCTATAGAGACTATTTAAACCTTTCTATTATTACTACTATCAAGTTACTCTATTAATAATTTCAGGGGTGTTCAAGCTCCACAACCTAAAGATGTAATCAATTCACTAATTTGAGTTTTCTAATAGGTATTTTTACATTATTTGTCATTTTTTTCTATCTGCCATTCTATTATAATAATCTTTATAAATTATTATCTTTTATTAAATTAATGGCGTTGCATTTAGATAGTCGTACCGGAAAAAATTATTTGCTTAATCTTTCTGGCTGGTTTTTGAGTTTGCAGCAGGTGGACTGGGAATCTAATCACGGAAAAACTCAGGAGGCTAAATTAAGAATTACACGATTATCCGCAAGATATGATAAAATTTTTAAAAATTGTCGCGGAATCGATGCTGTAAAATATCGTTTTCCTGATTATGATATTTCTGAATCAGTTAATGTCGCTAGGAATTTATTACAAAAAGTAAGCGAAGGAATTAAGATATCCCAAAATGAATGGAATCGTGTAGTTGAAAAAACAATCAAACCACTGCAGAATTTATTTCTTGCCTATTAATTTTTATTATAGATTTATTCTTTGGATAAATTGTGAAGAGGGAAATATTTAAAAATAATCTTTTAATAAAATTTTTGAGATGATTCGAGCTCATTCCTGCCAACCCACTCGAAGGGAAAAGAAAAAGTAAGAGAAAAATAAAATGATAAAACAAATAAGAAAACATAAGGAATTGGAAAATTTTCCATTTCCTTTAATTGTAAGGTTTAGTGAAATAGACGACAGAAATTTAAACCAAAAATTGCCCTTGGAACTTTTTCTAAAACACGAGGGATATAAAATTGTGATAGATAAGAAAGAATATGTTTTGTCTATATCAAATTATTCTGACTTTCCAAGAGATAGTTTAAAATTAGAAATTTCTACATGGAGAGGAAGCTCTCCGAACGCAGTGCATTTTTATGGGAGTCTTTTACTTCCCAATATAAATTTTGTAGAACCGGAAGAGGATATTATTTGTGCAGGATATGGGATTCCCGCTATTTTAAAAGAAATTGAATTGCATAGGCCCTTGACAAAAGAAGAAATAATAGAAAATCCAGATAGATACTTGGGGTATAATCCTGGAGAGATGATTTATCCTTTTAAATCAAAAGAAGATATTTTTAGACGCGCTAAAATTATTTCAAGAAAATATTTTCCAGGATTTAGATTAATATTTTCGGACGAAGATTAATAGTAATATTTAATTTGCTCCTCGCTTTGTTCGTCGAATTTTTGTATAAGAAGTAATGAAAAAACTAATTTCATCAATAGTTATTTAATTTTGAGTTAAATCTTCCGGCATTACTTCAAATTTTATTAATCTGCGACGAAGGAGCAGGTAATTTTTCATTATATATTTTAAATAAATATTTCAAAATTCCCCCAAAGTCATCTGCTTTTTTCCGTCGACGAGTTCTTTTGCGTTTATTCCAAACACCTGAAAAATATTTTCAATTGCAGGGAGAATTTGATTGTTGAGATAATATTCTATATTATACTCTCCCTTTTCGTCGGGAAGTTTTACTTTGTCTCTGATTAATTTTGTTTTTGCTCCTGGAGTTTCTGCAATGTAATATTCAATTAATCCAATCTGGTCTATTGGAATTTTTTGTTCCTGCATTTTTTTTGCGGCGATTACATGGGGAGAAATTGATTTATATTCTGAAATCGGTTTTTTTAACTGCGTCCGGATTATCAAATCTTCTTTTGGAATTTCCCGCGATTTTAATTTTTTTATAATTTCTTTCGCATATTCCATTGATTTTTCTTCTGAGCCGTGTTCGAGAATCAGCCGAATTATTTTATTCTGAGTTGTTCTTGCTAATTTACACCAGTCTCTTCTAACTGTTTCGAATCCGCGAATTTTTACTTTTCCTTTTTTGTCAATCAGCGCGTATTTTTTCTTTGCTCCTGCGGTTCCTGCACGAGTTGTAATCCACAAACCCCTTTTGAAAAAACCCTCGAGTTCGAGTTCCATTATTCCTGGAAGATTTTTATTTAAATTTTCCAAAAATTTTAATGTTTCAGATTCTGTTTTTCCGTTCAGCAAAAATGAAATTGAATCAGTATCGCTGTAAATTGTTTTGTAACCACCTTTGTTTATTTTTTCTATAACTTCTTTGATTGATTTTCTTGCAAATGCGGCTGTTGCTGCGGCAGCCTCGTAAGAATAATATCTTGCTCCGAAAAATCCCTGATATCCGTAATATGCGTTTGCGAGAAGTTTGTAAGCATTGCTTCTTGCTCTTTTTATCACGTCTTCTTTTTCTGATTCTTTGAATTCTTTTTTGAATAATTTTCTTTTGTTAATTATTTCTTTTAATATTTCAGGAACAAATCCGATTTTTTTTGAGAAATAAACTTTTTTGCTGCTGATTTCTATGCTGTAAGAATCTTTTGATGGTTTTTCCAGAAGAGTTGATTTTGATAAATTGTAAGAAACCACGACGCTGCCATAACTTGAAGCGAAATCAAACATCGCCAAATCTTCATATAATCCTGGGATTGGTTCGAGGACAAATGCGCCCTCGTATTTTTCTTTTTGCTTTCTTTCTGAAATTTCTTCGTGAGTCGGGCGTTTTTCTGGAATTTCGTTGTATTTTTCCAAATTGTGAATAATATAAGATTCTACATTTTTTGACATTCCGTTTCTTGAAACATCAAAGACTGGTTCCTGCATTACTTTTGTAAATCCGACGATGTCTGGCCACATTTTTTCAAATAAACCATAAGTCAATATTGAATCATGCAAATTGTATTCAAAATATTTTTCCCATTCGTCTTCATTTATTTTTGAAGAATGTTTGAATTTGAAATCTTTTTTTTCATCTCCGATAAATTCTTTTGCAACCTCATTCAACGAGAGTGTTTCTGACTGCATATATTGAGAATAAGCAGTTCTTATGAATTTTAGCAAATCAATATGAACTATTCCTTTTATTTTTCCTGTAAGCATTATTCCTCTCGAGAATGTTGGCTGTGAATCATCCAAACCCAAAGAAAGTTTTATCTGGTGTTTTTCTGAACGCGCTTTTATATACGGCAAATCAAAACCATCTGAAAAATATCCAACTAAAAAATCAGGGGAATTTTTTCTTACATATTCAACGAATTTTTCAATTAATTCTGCTTCATCTTTTACCATCTCTACATTAGGATATTTTTTTCCTTGTTCTTTCCAAGTTATTACTTTTTTAAAGTTTTCACCGACGAGCGAAATCATAATTATTTCTCCTTCGCCGATTTTGAATTCATCGCATTCAATATCATACGCAAGAATTTTTGGCTTGAAATTTTTGTCTTCTATTTGCCTGAATTTTTCAAGTGTCATGCACAAATCAACATCGTAAGCCATATCAATTCCTCCAAAATCTTCGGAATTATTCAGCAACTTTCCTTCGATTTCATACCAATTCAAAGGGATTATTTTTTTTTCAAGAATGTAATGAGTTACAAATCCCAAGTCATATCCTCGTCGTTTTTCAATTTCCTTCATTCCTAATTTGTCTGCGATGTCGTGCAAGTCTTTGTAATTTGTTGCGTAGACTTTGAATGCTTTGACTTTTTCTCCGAGGAAATTTTTGTCGTGAAGCTCTACTTTTTCAACTCTTGTTTTTCTTCCTTTTATGTCGAGTTTTATTTTTTCAATTTTTTCCTGCAGTTCTTTTATTTTTGGTTCTTTTATTTTGCTGTTTAATATTGCCCAGAGATAAATGTCACAGGTGTCAATCACGCAGATTCTTTTGCCTTTGTCGTCTCTGCCAATCATGATTATGTAATTCTTTCCCTGCCAGTCAAAATAATCGTAGTCTATTGGAATGAA
>CAYITA010000048.1:0-6216 GCA_964366165.1 Candidatus Woesearchaeota archaeon | reverse complement strand
CGCAGAACCTCCTGCGGGTTCTGCGTCTCCAGCAACCACGCTTCGCGAAGTTCGTAATTGATATTATTCTAAGTAATGAAAGAAAATACTATTTATATAATTACTCTCGACGTTTTATAATTACTTAATTTTATTAATATCGGGGCGAAGCCGAGCAATTTTTTATTGAATCTTAAATTCGGGTTTACCTTGTATAATCTTAATATTTATAAACTTTAAATTCCTTTTTGATAAATGAAGAAGAGGGGTTTATCGGCAGTTATTGCTGCTGTGTTGATGATTTTGCTGGTTATAATTTCTATTGGAATTATTTGGTATGCTATTCGCGGAATGCTGACAAATGTTTCAGAAGAAATTCAGACAGGAACAAGCAAAGTTATTTTGAATATTGTTGATGGTTCTGTTAAAGCAAATATTGATGAAGCTACTGGAAATTCTGTAGTTTCTTTAAAAATTTCAAGAGATGTTGGTGAAGGAGAATTGAGCAAAATAAGATTTGTGCTGGAAAGCGACGATAAAAAAAATGTTGAGTTGCCTGCTGAGAATTTTAATCAGTTAGATGAAAAAACCTTTAGTGTTTCTTTGGGAGAGGCTGTGTTTTTGAAAAGCATTTCTATTGCGCCGATTATTAAATCAGAATCTGGAAAAGAATCTTTAGGTTATGTGACAGACACCTATAAATTTACAGACAAAGAGCAAAGATTATTTTTCAAAAATTACGGGCTTGTTTCGTGGTGGAGCATGGATGACAATGTTCTCGACGAAGTAGGGAACAACAACTGCAAATTTGTTGGAAATTCAAAATACGGGAAAGGAATAATAAATAATGCTGTTGATTTTGACGGAATTAATACTTATCTTAATTGCAGTAATACCGGAAATTTTGAAAGAGACGAATTTTCAATTGGCTTGTGGATTAATTTTCCTATTAGTGAAAATCATCAATTAGGATGGGAAGGAATTATCTCTAAGGGTTTTATTACTACTTCTGCTCCGGCTAATACTTGGGGAATTGTAAGAAATGGAACAAAAACAGATTCTGTTAAATTTCAGGATGTTGCTAATGTCGCCGGAAGTTTTAATGATAATTTAGATTCTGGAACTATTTCAAATGGTTGGCATTATATTAGTGTTACAAGGCAGCTGGATAATAATGTTTCTTTGTATGTCGACGGAAAAGTTGTTAGTTCCTCGAAGAATCCTGATATTTCCTATTTAACAAACAACGCTGATTTAAAAATGGGTGTTCAGAGCAACAGGTATTTCAAGGGAAAAATAGATGAGGTTATGATTTTTGACAGGGTTCTTTCTGAAGAAAAAATAAAAGCGCTTTATAGTTTTGGTTCTTCGGAGTAATTGCTGACTTCGTAAGTGGGGTTGATGAAATTTTTCCAATCTTACGATAAGGAAAAATTTTTGAGGATTGAAATAGTGCGATAAAATATTTTTTATGATGTTAATTTATCGACGGAGATTTATGCTTACTAATTTTTGTTTATATCAAATGCCTTTGGCATTTGCAATTGCAAAACTTTGTTTTGTTTTTATTAATCTTTATTTTTTCACCACCACGTCCCCACAACCCCCCAAATTTGTCTCGCTTCGCGAGAATTATATTCTGAAGTAAATAAGAAAAACCATTAATTATGTTATTATCATAAATTAGTCAAGTAAATATTAACTTTTATACCCCTACCCCAAAATTTTTTTATATATCGATAAAAATTTTAAACGATTATTATTAGATTATCTGACAATAATTTGATATTTATTTAAATTTAACAAATCCCTCTAAGCTAGAAAATTTTGAACTTTTTTTAAATGCAGTTATATCTAGAATATCTTTATACTCAATTTTTTCTACTTGTCTAGTACCATTAACTATACTATCTATATATTCACATTTATCAGCAATATGTCCATATTTAATATAATTAGAAATAGTAATATCTGTTTCATTATGGTTTACATATAGGTAAGGATGAGTTTCATTTCCTGGACCATTATAATGTATTAAGATAATATCTCCGGTTTTTAATTTACATCTATCTAAATCTTCTTTTGTTATTTGTTTATATTCTCTTTTTTTTGGTTCTTTTAGTTTTTTCATATTCGAATTATAAAATAATAGTATTTAAAGATAATTTTAGTAGAATATATATAATGTCTGACGAGAATTCTTACCCTTTAATAATTGTTCCCTTGAATTTTTTGCTGTTTAACAAATTGTCTAATTGGTTCATGTCTTTTCCGAGAATATAAGTTGGGATTTTGTTTTCCATAATTATTTTTGATGCTTTTTGGTCAAGGACAAAATGCTGTCCGGGTTTGAATTTTATTTTATTTGTCATTTTGTAAAAATTTTTCCAGGAAATTTCCGGGATGAATTTTGCGTTGCGAGAGAACCCCCTGATTTCTCTCGCACTCTCTCCCCGAAGCACTGAAGGGCGATATCTTTTCTCTGCCTCCGACGGACATCGCAATGTTTTAGATTTTATTGGATTTCTATCATATAATCCTGGGACATTTGTAAGATTTATGAATTCTGTTTTGAAATGCTGTGCTATTTGCGCTGATGTTGAATCAGAGGTTTGATTCGGATGATATTCAAGTGCTCCGCAAAAAACAATATCCTGTTTTTTCAGGTATTCTTCTATTGATTTTATTTTTTCTGGAATTCCTTTTTCAGGGTCTGTGTTGAAAAAATAAGACACGAATCTTGCGTTCATTCTTGTTGCAGAAATTCCGGCGAAACTTCGCATTTTTTCATTTATTCCTTCATCTTCCAAGGCAGAAATATATTTTCTTGCTATGCTTCCTCCACCGCAAATCACGACGAATTTGTAATTTTTTGTATTTTTTAAAATAATTTTTTTAAATTGTTCAAGAAATTTTACATCTATTTCTTCGGGAATTATCAAACTTCCGCCGAGACTTATGACTATCACCTTTTTCATCTTGAACATTTCCTGTGTTTGAGAGGCAAAAAATTTCCTGTTTTTTTCATTTAATTAATAAAATAACAGAATATATAAAATTAGCGATTTAGAATTTGTCTGTTTAATTTCTGATTTTTTCTTTTTAAAATCTCTTCTTTTATTGTTTCTTTAATAGCGTAAGGGGCTACATAAACATCATTTAATTTAAATTCTCCGACGATTTCATTAGAAGAATTAATTCTTTTTGTATCGCTGGTTAAATCTTCAAGAAAACCAATAGTTTTACATTTTGCTTGTCCTGAAAAATAAATATTTTTGATTACTGCCTCATATGAAAAATGTATTGGTTTTCTTTTACCATCTTCAATTTCGCATTTTATGGGATTTACAATGTAAAAATGTGAAGCTCCTATTACTGCGAGAAAAAAGGATTTTTTTAAATTATTCAGGGAAGTTAGGGGTTCGCATCCGAAAATTTCTAATAAATATTTTATTTGTTTTCTTCTGAGACTATAATAACATGCAGGAGATACGAAATCTGTTGTTATCATCTTGAAAACTTCCTGTTTTTGAGAGGTGAAAAACTTCTTGTTTTTCTCATTTTATTTTATTGTAAAAATCTTATTGTCTTTAACATCAAAAATATCCAATCTTACTCCGGAGTCGAGCCAGCCATGCGCGTAATTTATTGCTGCGAAAGCATTTATGAAATCTTTTTTTGATTCGAAATATCTGGCATCTGAAAGATAATTTTCAGCCATTTGAAATATTTCTTTTGCCTGCGTTTCTTTTCCTTTGATTATTTTATTTTTGGTTTTCTTTAATGCTTTTTCAGTTATTGAAAAGTATTTTTCCAATTTTTCTTTTGTTATTTTATTTTGCATTAGGGTTAATGATACATAAAGTATATAAAGTTTTTTGCAGGATAAAATGCGCCTACGGCGATATAAAATATTAGTAATCTAAATTCTATGTAATCTTATTAACTTGTAGTTTTTCTATTACTTAAATAATATTAATCGGGCAATGAAGTTGCGAGCAATTATTTTACTTATTTGTAGAGTAAAAGTTTCTTTTTGTAGGTAAATTTTTATAATTGTATTGGGATTTAATTTTTGCCGTCGGTGATGTTGAATTTTATGAAAGTAATATTTAAATAGTATGTTCTGTTATTTTTATTGTTAAAAAGAGCATGGAAAAGGGGAAAAATTTATTCGTTGTTGTAATTAGTTTTATCCTGTTAATTAGTTCGTTTTCTTTTGTTCTTGCAGTTGATGATTTGCTTGCTTTGCAGGGAAATGTTCAGCAAAATGGAGTTAATTTGAATTCCGGAGATTTGATTGTTACGATTTGGGATGATCCGACTTCTGTTTTAGCTGGAAATTTAATTTATAATTCTACAACTGATTTTTACGGAACAATTGCAAATGGAAAATATGATGTTATGCTTGGAAATGCGAGCAATTCATTAAGTTTGGAATACGGAAAATTTTATTATATGGAAATTTTTATTAAGGGCGGGGCAAGTTTTGAAAAATTTACATTTAATGGAAGCAACAGGCAAGTTTTTCAGTCAAGCACTGGAAATATTTCTTTAAATTTAATTAATGGTTTTGGAAATATTGCGCTGATAAACCAATCTGTTAGTTGGAGCAACGGGAAAAATATTTCTTTGGGAATTGGTGGATGGTTCAAAGGACTTTTTAATTGGACAACTTTAACTTCGTGGTTGAGTTTTGATGGAGCGAGTTTAGATTTTAATGAAAGCAGATTAAATAATACAATTTCAGATTTAGGAGTTCGAGTAGGATTTAATTCAACTTACAACGAAACTTATAATACTTGGGCTTACAATCAGACAACTGCAACTTTTAATTTATACAATTCTTCTTGGGACAATCGAGGATTAATTTATTCAGTTAACACGACAGGAAATATAATTATTTTAGGAGCAATAACAAACAACACAGGAGAATGGATTTTAAACTTTTCAAAAATTTACAGCAGAGACTGGAGCAACATAACATTAACAGAAAGCCAAATATCAAATCCAACAAATCACACATTAATAACTTTCAATTTATACAATGCAACTTGGGATGAAAGTGATTTAATTGATTTGCTGAATTCAAGTGTAACTAATCGATTTACAGTTTACAATGATTCAGCGTCGGCATATACAAGATATGTAAATACAACAGCGACAGGTTATGTAAATTATGTTAACACAACAGCAGGAACTTATACTCTTTATGTTAATAGCACAGCAGGAACTTATTCTGTTTATGTAAATTCAACAATGAAATCTTATGTTGACGCAAATAATTTAGGAATCCGCAACGATACAATAGCAAATTTAACTTCATTAAAAATAACAACTAATTTGAGTGTGGGAAATATTTTTATTAATGGAAGTAATTTAGGAATTTTTACAACAACTCCAAGATACTTATTAGAAATTAATAAATCAGCTACGGCAATGAATGTTTCTGGAATGCTTTATGTTAATACAACTAATGTGGGAATTGGAACATCAACACCGACGCAGTTTTTAGATGTTCGAGGAGCAGGAAATTTCTCAGGAACAATTTACATAAATAATGTGACTGATATTTCTCAATGGATGTATAATGAAACTATTTCTACATTTAATCTCTATAATTCAACTTGGGACGAATCAGGTTTAATTGATTTATTAAATTCCTCAACGATAAATTTATTTACAGTCTACAACAATTCAGCGAGGGATTTTACTTTATATGTAAACACGACAGCGACGAGTTATTCTAATTTTATTAATACATCTGCAATAGGTTGGGCAAATTATTTGAATACAACTGCAGGAACTTATACCTTGTATGTCAACAGCACAGCAGGAACTTATGCGGTTTATGTGAATTCAACTATGGCGAGTTATGTGAATTATGTTAATACAACAGGATTAAATCACACATCAATAACATTTAATTTATACAATGCAACTTGGGACAATAGGGGTTTAATTAATTCTGTAAATACGACGGGAAATGTTCAGGCGCTTCTGAATGGAAATGTTTTGGCGTTGTCAGAATTAAATATTTCTAGTAAGTTAAGAATTGGAAATTCTGCGATTTATGCTGACAGCAACGGTGATTTGAATATTTCTGGAACAACGCATTTTGGCGGAAAGTGGAGCGACGGCGGTGTGACAATACAGACAGGAAATATTTTCGCGCAAACACTTTTTGTTTACAACATAACTTCGCTCGGTGTTTCAAATTTGAATATTAACGGAAGT